>JBCCAW010000720.1:0-2615 GCA_039814655.1 Myxococcota bacterium
GGACTTCAACCTGCCGGAGCGCTTCGACCTCACCTACGTAGGCGCCGACAACACGGTGCACCGGCCCGTGATGCTCCACCGGGCCATTCTCGGTTCCCTCGAGCGTTTCTTCGGTGTGCTCATCGAGCACGTGGGCGGCAACTTCCCCACCTGGCTCGCGCCGGAGCAGCTCCGCCTCGTCACCGTGTCGAACGACTTCGACGGCTACGCGCACGAGGTGCGGGACCTGCTTCGCGCCCAGGGCTACCGGGTGGAGGCCGACACGAGCGGCGAGCGCCTCGGCGCGAAGATTCGCGCCGGGCGGCTGATGCGCGTGCCCTACCTCGGGGTCATCGGCGACAAAGAGCGCGAGGGCCGCGGCCTGGCACTCCGCAGCCGGGACGAAAACGCGGACCTCGGCTTCCTCCCGCTCGCCGACGTCGAGGCCCGGCTCGCGCGCGAGAACGCTCCCCCCTCGCTTCGCGCGGAGCCGTGAGCGCGCTCCGGGACGAGCGCCGCCGCTGAAACGCTGGCGCCGTCGAAAAAGCGCCGTGGCGGGTAGCTCGCGCCCCCGATTACGGCCTATACATTGCCGTCCCGGGTCCGTTCACGTCACGCGTGGGCGCTCGGGGCGACTCTTCTTCTTCCGAGTCATCGCTCACCCGAGCGCCGCCGCACGCCGAGCTTCTTCGGCCTGCGGCACCTTCCCGGGCCAAGCACGCCCAAGCCAGGAGCCAGCACGATCGCCAGCCGCCGCCGTTTCGACCCCCGTGACCGTCAACGCAGCTTCGGACCGCGCGTCAACGACCGCATCCGGATCCCTGAAGTCCGCGTGATCGACGCCGACGGGAAGATGCTGGGCGTCCTGCAGACCTTCGAGGCGAAGCGCATCGCGCGCGAGCAGGAGCTCGACCTCGTGGAGGTGAACCCGAAGGCGCAGCCTCCGGTCTGCAAGATCATGGACTTCGGGAAGTTCAAGTACGAGGAGAAGAAGAAGCAGAACGAGGCGAAGAAGCGCCAGTCGCAGATCGCCCTCAAGGAGATCAAGCTTCGCCCGAAGACCGACGACCACGACATCGCCTTCAAGGTGAAGCACGTGCGTCGCTTCCTCGAAGAGGGGAACAAGGTGAAGCTCACGGTCCGCTTCCGCGGCCGGGAGATCACCCACCCGGAGACGGCCAAGCGCCAGATCGACATCATCATCGACGAGGTCGAAGACCTGGCGCTGGTGGAGATGGCCGGCCGCATGGAGGGCCGGACCATGACGGCGCTGCTGGCGCCGCGCGTGAAGCCGCAGCCGAAGCGCGCCGAGCCCGAGGCCTCCGAGCAGGCCGAGTCCGCCGGCTGAGGCCGCCGAAGGCGGGCTTGACCGCCGGCGCGCACGTGTCATCTTCCGCGGCCCTCGCTCGGGACCGCGATTTCGCTGGTTTTCGAGCGCGACGCCGGCCACGCCCGGCCTTCGCCCAAGAGACGGTTTCCATGAAGAACAAGATGAAGACGAAGCGCGCCGCTCATAAGCGCTTCAAGGTCACCGGCAGCGGCCGCATTCGGCGCGCCACGGCGGGCAAACAGCACCGCATGATGCGCGGCGACAAGCCTCCCGGGCGCATGCGGCGCCTCCGCAAGAACTCCATGGTCAAGCCCTGCGACTTCGACAACGTCGCCCGGCTCATCGTCTACAAGTTCTGAGGAGCAGCCGAGATGCCGCGCGCAAAAAGGGGCTTCAAGGCCCGTCGTCGTCGTAACAAGATTCTGAAGCACGCCCGGGGCAACTACGGCGCCCGGAGCCGGCTCTTCCGCACCGCCATCGAGCAGGTGCACAACGGCTGGGAAGACGCCTACCGCCACCGCAAGGAGCGCAAGCGCGAGTACCGCAAGCTGTGGATCGCCCGCATCAACGCGGCGTCCCGCACCCACGGCCTGAGCTACTCGAAGTTCCAGCACCTGCTGAAGTCGGCCGAGGTCGCCCTCGACCGGAAGATCCTCGCCGACCTCGCGCTCCGCGACCCCGGCGGCTTCAAGGCCGTCGTCGACGCGGTCAAGAGCTGAACGCGGCGACGCGATGAACGAAAGCGGCGCGGTCCTCGGACCCGCCGCTTTTGTCGTTCCGTCCAGCGGGGCCAGCCAACGCGCGCTTCGACGTGAACGCCCGCTGGCCCTTGCCCGGCCTTAGCGGTAAGCCCCGCCGCATGTCGGATGCGCTGAAGGCCTTCGAGGAGGGCCTCGACGAGGTCGAAGCGACCTACCGGGAGGTGCTCGCGGGCGCCGCGGACGAGTCTGCGCTCCGCGCGGCGAACGCCAAGCTCGTCGGCCCCGAGGGGCGGCTCACGAAGCTCCTCAAGCTGATGAAGAGCGTGCCCGGGGACCGGCGCAAGGACCTCGGCCAGCGTTCGAACGCCCTGAAGAACGCCATCAAGGGGCTCTTCGAGGGCCAGCTCGAGGCCCTCGCCAAGGCCGCGCGCGAAGCCGAGCTCACGGGGCCCGCGCTCGACGTCACGCTGCCCGGGCGCCGCCCGCTCCCGGGCCGGCTCCACCCCATCACGCGCATCAAGCACGAGCTCATGGACGGGTTCACGAGCCTCGGCTTCGACATCGCCGACGGGCCGGAGAGCGACACGCACGAGACCTGCTTCGAC
>JBCCAW010000758.1:0-2309 GCA_039814655.1 Myxococcota bacterium
CACGCAGGCGCGCGGCGAGCAGCCCATCGGCCGCGCGGGCGAGCCAGGCCGCCGCGCGAAGGGCGCCGGGCAAGGCCGACGCGCTCGCGTTCCGGAAGGTGGCCGGTGGCGCTGCCGCCGCCGCTTCCGCCGCCCCGGCCAGCTCCACCAGGTCCTCCCGCCCGCGCCGCGCGAGGGCCTCCTCGGCGGCGGCCAGGACCTGGGCCAGCACCGGAGGCACGTCCCCCAGCCGGGCCGCGGCTTGCTGGGCGAGGGTCATCAACCCCTGGGCCCCGTCCGTGAGCGAGAGCGCCCCGGCGCCGGCGAGCCAGAGCAGCCAGCGCGGATCCGTGCACGCGGCCCAGGCCTCCTCGAGGTCATCCCGGGGGAGCTCCGCCACCCAGGCCTGAAGCTCCGCCGGGGCCTCCATGACCTCGAGGAGCGCGCGCGCGGACTCCACGCTCATCCGCCCAACCACTCGTGCACGCTGGGCCGCTGCTCCTCGGCTTCCGCGGCGCAGAGGCGGATGCGCTCCACGGCCGAGGCGAGGTTGCGCGGGCCTCCGGGAAGCTCCGCGACGCGCGGCGCGAAGAACGCCTCGACGGCCCGCGCCGTCGCCTCGTCACAGGCGCCGGCCATGACCAGCGGCAGCCCGCCCGCGGAACCCGGGGGGAGCCGAGCCACGAGCGCGTCCATGTTCTCCTGCAACCAGGTCCAGGCCGCGTCCCGAAGCGCGGGAATGCGTCGCTGCGCCCGCAGCGGGACGAGCACCTCGTTGACGCGGAGGTCCTCGGAGAGCGCAAGGTCCCGGGACCGTTCGGCCAGCGCCGGGTCCCGGGCCGCGGCGAGGGCGCCGAGGAGCCGGCGGCGAAGCACGCCGTCCCTCGCCTCGCCAAGCTTGGCCAGGAGATGCGCGAAGAAGGCCTGGGCCTCGGCGCCGCGCGCTTCCTCCATGGCGATGCGGAGCGCGGTCCCCACGAGGTCCGGGGAGACGGCCTCGCGATGAATGCGCCCGTCGCGCCCAAAGCCCACGTAGCGCCGGCCGCGCAGTCGCCCTTCCCGGCGGGCCCGGGAGTAGCCGACGTCGAGGGCCAAGAAGGGCAACACCCGGCCCCGACGCAGCCGGCTGGCTTCCGACTCGTCCCCGCGGCCTCGATGCGCCCAGCCGAGCTCCCGGAAGGTGTCGTCGTAGGCCTCGCGGTAGCGCCGGCCCAAGGCCTCGCGGTACCCCGGAGCCACCGTGTCCTGGTGCACGTGGGCCAAAAAACCGAGGGCATGCGAGGCCACGGCGTGATGCGCATCGCCGGCGAGGTCGAGCAGGCCTTCGAGCGCGTCGCCTCCGGCCACGGCCCCGGAGGCGAAGCCCGCCATGAGGCTGTCCGCCACCGAGAGGCGCTCGGTCACGCTGAGGCGCCAGAGGCTGCGCCGGAGCTTCTCCAGCTGCTCCGCCTCGAGGGTCCAGCGGTAGTAGCCCGCCCCGGCGGCGTTCGGGTGCACCCAGGCCGGGCAGCTCCCCTCGAGCTCCAGCGTGGTCTCCGCTTCCGTGAGCAGTACGCATTGCTCCCGCGGCGTGGCCCCACCGTCGGGCTGGTAGCGAAGGCACACGGGCACCTGCCAGCGGCTCGCCTCACTTGCGCCCGTGGACCCCGTGGGCAGGTAGCGGCGCTGCGTGAGCGTTGCCCGCGGCGGGCGGGTCTCGCAGCTGACGCGCACGCCCACGGACGGGACCCCGGGCTGGGTCAAGAACGTCCGGAAGGGCGTGGCGACGTCCTGTCCCGAGGCTTCGCCGAGCGCACCCAGCAGGTCTGCCGCCGTGGCGTTCGCCCCGGCGTGGCGCGTGAGGTAGGCCCGCACGCCCGCCTGGAAGGTGTCCGCGCCGAGGTAGCGCTCGAACATCCCGAGCACCCCGGCGCCCTTGCCGTAGGTGATGCCGTCGAAGGCGTTGTGAATGTCGTGGCTCGCCTGGATGGGCTGCTGGATGGCCCGCGCGCTCGTCAGGCTGTCCGAGTCCATGGTCTGGAAGACGTAGCGGGCCAGCTCCACCGGCGCCTCGTAGGGCGGGCGCCAGCGCTCCACGGCCTCGTGCTCCATCCAGGTGGCGAAGGCCTCGTTGAGCCAGAGGTCGTCCCACCAGGCCATGGTCACGGCGTTGCCGAACCACATATGCGCCAGCTCGTGCGCCATGATGTAGGCCCAGAAGCGCTTGAGCCGGAGCGGGCTCTGCGCTTCGTCCACGAGCAGCAGCGTGTCCCGGAAGGTGACCAGGCCTACGTTCTCCATGGCGCCGGCTTCGAAGTCCGGCACCGCGACCACGTCGAGCTTCGCGTAGG
>JBCCAW010000306.1:0-7145 GCA_039814655.1 Myxococcota bacterium
GGGCTCGGGCGGCTCGTGGGCGGCAGGTTGCCTTCAGTCCAGGCGACGCCGGCGGAGGAGAAGCAGACTCACGACGAGCCAGCCGAAGTGAACGCCGCCTGCGAGCGGCGCCGCCGCGCAGCCGCCGCCCGCGCTCGCCGCGCCGTCGAGGCCGTCGGAACCGTCCGAACCGTTGGCGCCGTCGAGGCCGTCGAGGCCGTCGTTGCCATTCGCGCCGTCGGCGCCGTCGGCACCATCCGCGCCGTCGCTCCCGTCGAGGCCCGTGCAGATGAAGCTGGTCGCGTCGACTTCGCCGGCGCCAAGGATGCCGTCGCCGGCGATCTCGCCGCCGGCGCCGTCATCGATGCCCACGTCGATGCGTACTCCGCCGGCCACGCAGTTGTCTCCGGGCGGCTCGACGGCGGTGGCGATGAGCGAGCTGAGCGCATCGCTTCCGTCGGCGCCGTCGCAGATCGGCTGGCGGCTTTCGATCTCACCGTCCGAGAGCGTGCCGTTGCCGTCGAGGTCCGGACCGCGCAGCAAGACAACTCCGCCTTCCGGGCAGGTCTCCGTGTCCGCCTCGACGACGTCGAGGAGCGCGTCGTAGAGCGTGTCGAAGGCGCCGGCGGAGCAGTCGATGCGCGTACGCCCCGCCTGGTCCGTGAGCAGCGGGTTGCCCTCCGCATCCGTGCAGTCGCCGGCAGCGAAGGTGGGGTCCAGGCGGGTGACGGGAAGGACGCGCGTGCGACCGAAGTCGGCCAGTACGGGCGGGGTCAGGAGCCGCTCGAAGCGGTTCGAAGGGGCGACGAAGACGCCCGTGCAGTCGTCGGCGTCGCTGAAGACGTTGTTCCTGTCGACCTCCAGAGTCCCGGTGACGTCGCAGAGGTCACCGGCCGAGTCGTTGCCCGCGATAAGCGAGTTGACCATCGAGAACGCCCGGCGCGCCACGAGCGCGCTCGGACCCGTGGCGGTGTTGCCGGCGAGGGTCACGTGGGCGAGGCGCGCGGGCCCGTCGAGGTCCAGCAAGCTCGCTCCCTCGTTCGCGGCGAAGGTGGTGTTGGCGACGTCCACGAGGCCCGCTCCCCCCTCGGAGAAGATGGCCCCCGCGACGGGCGAGGAGTTGTTCTCGACGAGCGAGTCGACCATACGCAGCTCCGACTGGGTGCGGCGCTGCACCAGGAACGCCCCCGCCTGCTCGCCGAAGCTGTTGCGAATCGTGACCCGCGTCAGCTCCGCCCGGCCGCGGTCCGCGCTGAGCGGAGCGCCGCTGCTGGTGCTCCGAACGTCATCGACGACGACGTCGACGGCGACGAGCACCGAGCCCGGCCCAGCGTTCACGGCCGCGCCACCGAAGCGGCCATTGATCTCCGTGAGTACGACCCGCTCGAGACGCATCGAGGTGCCGGTGCCCTGAAGCCGCCCGATGACGCCGATGGAGCTACCGAAGCGACGCGCCGTGAGGTCACGAAGCTCAACACGGATGCGGTCCACGTCGCCGAAGAGCGGTGACTCCTCCCCGCGGCCGAGGCCTTCGAGGATGGTCTCCGCCGTTCCGGCGCCCGCCACCTCGAAGCCCGTAGCCTCGGTGAGTGCGATCCGCGACTCGACCGCGTAGGTTCCCGCGGAGAGCTGGATGGTGTCGAAACCGCTGCCCGCCGTACAGCCGTCCACGGCCGCGTCGGTCTCCGCGGCGGCGACGGCGCTCCGGAGCGAGCACCCCGTGCTCCCGGTGACGTCCTCGAAGGTGTCGACGGTGATGGTCGCGGCCTCGGCTGGCGCCGCGAGGGCGAGCAGGATGGCCGGTAGGAGCGTGGCAAAGAGTCGAGTCATCTGTGGGTTCCCTCTCCGTGGACCCCCTCGGGTCCTTCCTGGTGTCGACCCGGAGCCGCTCGCGAGGAGCCGCGCCGGGACGACGAAGAGGTGGTTCCAAGTCCGGGACGACGCGACTTAAGGCGACTTAAACGCCACGCCCGAGCCCTCCGCCGAACCATCGACCTGCTTCATGTCTCCCGGGACGGGCGCCAATCTCGTGCGGCCAACCGGCGCCAGCACCTCCGAGAACGCTCAGCCTTCGGCGGCGGCCTTCAGGTCGCGCGCGTAGGTCTCGAAGATGGGGCCGAAGTCCGGGAAGGACTTCGCGATCATCGGCAGCATCGCGCCGCGAAAGACCTCCACCATGGAGAAGCGGCAGCCGCCTTCGGTCGTCGTGACCTCGTAGGTGCGGTCGCCGCGGAACATGGGCGCGAAGCCGTCGCCCCACACCATGCGTCGCGCGGCGGCGCCCTCCTCGAGCTCGAGCACCGTCGCGGGGAAGGCACGCTCCGAGTAGGGCACGCGGATCACGATCTTCTCGCCCTTGGCGATCGTGCCCTCGATGGACGTCACCGTGGAGTTCCAGGTCGCGAAGCCCGCCCCGTCGGTCAGCAACGCCCACACCCGCTCGGGAGGGGCGGCGATGTTGGTGGCGATGGAAACCTCGAGGCGGAAGGTCGTGCGGGTCTGCTGCGCGGCGTCGGGCATGGCCGAAGGGTTACGCTTGCGAGGGGCCACGGAGTAGGCCGCGCCCCAGCAAGAATCGATTCGCATTTCGGCAACGGTGAAGGCAGACCCCACTGACGTTCTGGTTTTCGTGGCCGTGGCCGACGCCGGCAGCTTCACGGCGGCGGCCAAGGCCCTCGACCTGCCCACGAGCGCCGTGAGCCGGCGCGTCTCGCGCCTCGAGGAGACGCTCGGGGAGCGCCTTCTTCATCGCACCACCCGCCGCGTCGGCCTCACGGACGTCGGCCGCATCTTCCACGCACGAGTCGCCGGCATACCCGGCCAACTCGACGAGGCCGAGCGCGCGCTTCGCGAGACGCGCGCGTTCCCCGGGGGCCTCGTGCGTCTGACCGCACCGCCCGACGACGGCGGGCTCATCTGGCAGCTCCTCGAGGGGTTCGTGCGCGCTCATCCCAAAGTGGAGCTCGAGGTGATCCACACGCTCGAGTACCTCGACCTCGTGGGCGAGGGCATCGACGTGGCGATCCGCGGGGGCGACGCGCCGGACTCGACGCTCTTTACGGCGCACGCGCTCCTGCGCTCGCGCATTCTGCTCGCTGCGTCGCCGGCCTACCTGAAGGCACGAGGAACACCTGCTTCGGTGGAAGAGCTGGCCACGCACGATGGCGTGGGCATGGACGGCTGGGCCCCGAACGCCATTCGGCGCCTCGATGGCAGCCCCGCGCGGGTGCGCATGAAAAACCGCGTGCGCTCGAACCGCCTCGACACGGTGCAGGCCGCGGTGCTGGCCGGGCTGGGCATCGGTCCGCTGCTCGCGCTGAACGTCCGTCAGTGGCTTGCCGACGGCTCGTTGGTCGAAGTGCTCCGGGGCTGCCTGCCCATGGACTCCGCGCTTTGGGCTATCTACCCGGCGGGACGCCAGGGCACGGCCGCCGCCAAGGCGCTCGTGGCCCACCTGCGGCGAACGGCGCCGCTGCTCGTGCCCGAGCTTCCCTGAGCCGAGGGACGCGCTCAGGGAAGCGTGCGGACGCAGAAGGGGGAGGCGAGCGTCGTGCTCGATCCGCGCGCCCAGCCCTCGCCGGCGCGCGAGAAGGCCTGAAGCTCGCCGCTCACGCGATGCGTCACGAGCAAGAGGTCGCCGGCGAGCGTCGCGTTCCGCGGCACCAAACCGCCGGAGGGCTGGTGCGTCGTGGCGGTGGGCATGCCCTCGGCGTCGAGGCCCACGGTGGCGAGCTGCCCCTCCTCGTCCGGGTGCCGGAGCGTCGCCACCAGCAGCTCGCCTCCGGCGTGCACATGCACATCAGCGCCGGTGCCCTCCCATCCAGGCGGCCGTAGTGACTGCCGGGCTCGCTCGGTGAGAACGCCGTAGGCGTGTTCGAGCACGACGAGCTCTTCGGTGTATTCGGTGACGGCGTAGACCAGCGGCAGCGCCGGATGCCAGGCGAGGTGCCGGGGCCCGCCCGGGACCTCGAGCACGTGCTCGGGTTCGAGTTGCGGCGTGTAGGCCACCACGCGGTCGCTCCCCGTCGAGGTGACGAGCACCGTGTCGGCGAAGGGTGAGCCCGAGGCACAATGGGCCTTCTCCCCCGGCGAGGCCTGCGCCGTCGGCGCACCCGGGAGCCCATCGGAGCCGAGGGGCAGCCGCTCGACCAGCCCCTCGACGTAGCTGGCGACATACATCGCCGCGTCCCCGAGATGAATCGACACCGGGTGACCGGCCGTGGGCACGTCGCCGCGATAGCCGAGCGTTCCGTCTTCGCCGACGCTGAAGCTCCGCACCCCGCGCGCCTCCTCGTCGGCCACGTGCACGAGGCGCCGGGCCCGGTCGACGGCGAGAAAGCTCGAGAGCGAGCCGGCCTCGAGCGTGGACACGGGCGCGAAGGCGCCCGCGGCGTCATCGAGGCGAAAGCTGTGCAGCTGGCCTTCGGTGCCCCCCCAGCGGCCGGTGCCGACGATGACGATCATGACAGCGATCTACTCGCATCTTCGCGACGCGCGCGCCACGGAGCCGCGACGATTGCCGGGGCCTGAACGACGAACGCGGCGCCCCCGGAGAGGACGCCGCGTGCGCTCGACACGCCGGTCGCTCAGAGCGAGGTGCCGACGGTGATCTGGTAGAAGTCGCCCGCCGATCCGCGCGCGATATCGGCACCGACGGAGAAGCGCATGAACCCGAAGGCGGCCTTCGCCTCGATGTAGGGCCCGATCCAGGCGTAAACGTCGACGTTCTCGTCAAGGCGCTCGCGATCCGAATCCGTGGACGCGGGGCCCGTGGTCTGGATCAGGTGCTCCCAGTGCACGCCGAGGGAGAGCCAGGGCAGCACAGCGAAGCCGGCATTGGCCCAGTAGTGGAGAAAGTTGCTTCGCTGGTCCCCGGCGAAATCGTTGTGCCGGAGGGCGATGTAGTAGCCCAGGTAGAAGTTGGCCTCGATACCCATGTCGTTGCCGTAGGTGGCGGTGATGTTGGGCACGATGCCCTCAGCGGCGAGCGGCTGGTCCGACTCGCTCAGCAGGACGCCGTTCAGAATGCCGATCTGCGGGTTGATGCTGAGGCCTTCGATGGGCTCCCAGTTCACGCCTCCACCGAACTCGGTCCAGAGGTTGAAGCCGGCCCCGTCGCCGAGCCCCGGGTTGGTCCACATGATGGTGTAGAAGGTGAGGTCGAGGCAGTCCGTGAGGCCGACGCCAACCTGGGCGAGGCCCTGGAAGCCGAAGAAGGTGTCCTGCTTGAGCAGCACGGTCAGCGAGGGGCCCGAGTCCTCCTCTATGGCTTCCATCTCCTGAGCGTGCGCCGCTCTAGGCGCCAAAGCACTCATGAAAATGAGGGTCGATACGAAGAAGATAGCGCGACGATTCATTCCCGAAAACTCCTTGACGCAGAGTTGCTCTCCGGCCGACCGTATAGAATGAAGACGCAGCCCAACGCAAGTCGAAACGACGCAGTGCGTCGCAAGTCGACCCGCGTTCCGTTAGGTTGAATGGTCGCTTGTCGCCACATGAGTTGGTGTTTCGTGGTTTCGTCGATTCCTCGTTCGGCGATGATTTGACGCGCATGGAGGCCGTGGACGCCACGGAGGCCCAGTCTGAGGTCCGCGGACGAGGCCCTGGAGGCCTGTCGAGGGCGCAATTCGCCGCCCCTAAACGGCCCGGAAACACGCCGGAAACCCGCGTCGCTACTCTGTGCGCTACGTCGCCGGTCATCAGGAGGTAGCGCGTGACTCAGGGAATGCTCGATAGCGTGTGGGTTCTGCTCGCCGCGTTTCTCGTTTTCTTCATGCACGCGGGCTTCGCGCTCGTGGAGACGGGTTTTTGCCGTCGCAAGAACGCGGTGATGGTGCTCCTGAAGAACGTGGCCGTCGTCGCGCTTTCCTCCGTGGTCTTCTACGCGCTCGGCTACGGCTTCATGTTCGGGGAGGGCAACGGCTTCATCGGCCTCTCGACCTTCGTGCCCGATGGGACGGAAGCCGACGTGGGCTCCCTGCCCGTGTTCGTCTTTCTCTTCTTCCAGCTCGTCTTCGCCGCCACGGCCTGCACCATCGTGAGCGGCGCCGTGGCCGAGCGCGCGCGGCTGCCCACCTTCTTTGCCTTCACGGCCCTGGCCACGGCCTTCGTTTACCCGGTGGTGGGCCACTGGGTGTGGGGCGGCGGCTGGCTCAGCGAGATGGGCTTTCTCGACTTCGCCGGCTCCACGGTGGTGCACGGCGTCGGCGGCGGTATGGCGCTCGCCGGCGCGCTGGCCGTGGGTCCGCGCCTCGGCAAGTACGACGCCGACGGCAAGAGCCGGCCCATGCCGGCGCACAACTTCCCGCTGGCCGCCCTCGGCGTGCTCGTGCTTTGGCTCGGCTGGTTCGGCTTCAACGGCGGCAGCACGGTGAGCGCCGAGGACCCCGGCGCCATCGCGCGCATCGTGCTCGTCACGAACCTCGCGTCCTCCACGGGCTTCCTCGGCGCCCTCGCCTGGACGCGCTTCCGCACGGGCATGATGGATCTCTCCGTGGGCCTGAACGGCGCCCTGGCGGGGCTCGTGGGTATCACGGCGGGCTGCGACATCATCGCGCCGGGCTGGGCCATGGTCGTGGGCATCCTCGCGGGCATGCTCTGCGTCGAGGGCGTCTTCCTGCTGGACCGGCTCAAGGTCGACGACCCCGTCGGCGCCATCACCGTGCACGGCATCTGCGGCATCTTCGGCACCGCGGCCGTGGGCCTCTTCGGCGACGGGGTCGGTCTCTTCGTGGGCGGCGGCGCCAGCCAGCTCGGCACCCAGCTTCTCGGCGCCTTCAGTGGCGTGTCCTTCGCCTTCACCGCGGGCGCGCTGCTCTGGTTCGGCATGAAGACCATCGTGCCCGGGGGCATTCGCGTCAGCGCAGAACACGAGCACGAGGGTCTCGACGTCGCCGAATGCGGCGTGGAGGCCTACGGCGAGTCTTACCCGACGTCGGGCATGGGCTCGGCGGCCATGGTCGCGACGCCGGCCGAGTAGCCCGCGCGCTCCGCGTCGAAACGCCCCCGACGAGCTCGCTCGCCGGGGGCGTCGCTCGTTCCGGCTCAGCCGTCGAGCTCCTCGGGCACGGTGCCCACGGCGCGCACCTCCACGGCGCCGCCCCCGAAGACGATCGGGCACCGCTTGGCCCACGCCACGGCCTCATCGCGCGAAGGCACCTCGAGCA
>JBCCAW010000531.1:0-4224 GCA_039814655.1 Myxococcota bacterium
CTTCGGCTTCACCCTTCGGGCTTACGCGGGATCGGCCGCGAGGGGAAGGCGCTCAGCTCGCGCCGAGCACCGGCGGCGCCGCGGGAGCCGGCGTGAGCTCGCGCGGCACGCGGGGCCGTTGCCGGGGCCGGGCGCGCCGTGGCCCAGGCCGCGCCGAGCGCCGGAAGAAGCGCTGCTGCGTGCCCTCGAGATCGCAGGCCGGGTCCCGCTCGAAACCCCGCGGTGCGTCCCCGTCGAGCCATTGCGGGCCGCCATAGTGAAGCGCCTCGGGGCACGGGTCCGGCACCTCGCCGCGCATCACGCGCCCGACGTGCTCGTACACGGCCCGAAAGCGGGCCTGCGTGCGCGGCCAGCTGTAGCGACGGGGCCAGCCGCGCGGCGCCCGGCCCTCGGGCCGAAGCAGGTGGACCCAGCGGCGCGGGCCCGTGGCCCGGCGCATGGGCTGGGAGTAGAGGCGCACCATGGTCCTCTCGGCCATGTGCCGAAGCTCCGCCCGCTTCTTGTGCACGTGCACGATGGCCGCGCAGGCGTCGAGGTGCGTCGTGACCTCCGCGTAGCAGCTGCGGGCCTGAAGAAGCTGTAGCGGGACGAAGCGCCCGGCATGAGCCACGTCCGGCCGCGTGGTCGCCGCGGCGAAGGCGCACGCAGCAAGAAAGAGCGCAAAGCGCGTCGGGAGTCGCATGGTAGCCAGGGCTTACGGCGGGGCGCCGCGACCCTTTCGGTCTCGCGAACGCTACGGGCCCCCCGACCGGCGCGCTCAGGCGCTTGCGGCGGACTCGTTCTCCCGATCCCGTAGGGCGAAGCGCCGGATCTTACCGGTCGCCGTCTTGGGAAGGCACTCGACGATCTCGACCCAGCGCGGGTACTTCCACGCCGCCAAGGACGCCTTGGCGTGCGCGACGAGCGTGGCCTCGAGGTCCGGCGGGGCGTCGCCGGCGCACACGACGAAGGCCTTCGGTTTGACCAGGCCGTCCGGGTCGCGCCGACCGATGACGGCGCACTCGAGCACGGCCTCGTGGGCCATCAAGCAGCTCTCGATCTCGAACGGAGAGACGTAGATTCCTCCCACCTTCAGCATGTCGTCGGCGCGCCCGCCGAAGACGTAGTGGCCGCTCGCCTCCCGCCGGTACTTGTCGCCGGTCCGTACCCAGGGCCCTTCGAAGGTGGCCTGGCTCCGCGCGCGCCGGTTCCAGTAGCCGAGCGCGCTCGTCGGGCCTCGGACGACGAGCTCGCCGAGCTCCCCGGCCGGCACGTCGGCCCCGCTCTCGTCGACGAGGCGGAGCGCGTAGCCCGGGACCGCGGTCCCGGTGCTCCCGGGCCGAACGTCGCCCGGCCGGTTCGAAAGGAAGATGTGCGTCAGCTCCGTGCTCCCGAGACCATCGAGGACCGGGCAGCCCGTATGCGCTTCCCAGCGCTGGCCGAGGTCCGGCGGAAGGGCCTCGCCGGCGGACACGCTGCGCCGGAGGCGGAGCGCCGTGCGCGGCGGGAGCGCCGGGTCCGCGAGGAGCTGCGCGTAGAGCGTCGGGACGCCGTAGAACACGCTCACGCCGTGACGGACGAGCACCTCCCCGACCTTCGCGGCGGTGGGCTTGCCTCGCAGAAGGACGGTGCGCGCCCCCACCGCGAGGGGGAAGGTGAGCGCGTTGCCGAGGCCGTAGGCGAAGAAGAGCTTCGCGGCGCTGAAGCCTACGTCGTCCGGGCCGAGGCCGAGCACCGGACGCGCGTAGAGTTCCGCCGTGGGCAAAAGGTCGCCGTGGCTGTGCACCACGCCCTTCGGCATCCCCGTCGAACCGCTCGAGTAGAGCCAAAAACACGGCTCGTCCGCGTGCGTCGGCGCCGCGTCGAAGCGCTCCGTGCCCCCCGCGAGAAAGGCCTCGAGGGAGACGCCAGCGGAGCCCCCCCCGTGCACGACGAGGCGACGCACGCCGGCGCTCGTCAGCGCCGCGCCGGCCTTGTCCATGAAGGACGCGTCCACGATGGCGGCGGCGGCCCGCATGTCCGCCAGCAGCCCGGCGAGGTCCTCCGCGGTGAGCAGGGTGTTCAGGGGCACGGGCACGACCCCCGCCAACACGGCACCGAGAAACGCGACGGGAAAGGCGAAGTCGTCGTCGAGGATCAGCGCGACGCGCTGCTCCGGCACGACGCCGCTGGCGATGAGGGCGGAGGCGAAGCGCTTGGCCCGGCGCTCGAGCTCGCCAAAGGTGAGCGAGTCTTCTCCGGACAGGTAGGCGACGGCCTCTCGCCGGTCTCCATGGCGCCCGAGGAGGTCCGCGGCGGCGTTGTAACGACCGCTCGGGCGGGCGAAGGACGCGGGCGCGGAAGCCATCGCCGCATGGAGCCAAAGGACGATGGAAGTTGCAAGCGAGCGGCTTCGACCGCGATACCGGTCGCGATCTCCGTCGAGGCCCTCTACGGTGCGGCGCCCATGGCCTTTCCCGTGCTGTTCGTCCACGGCATGTGGTCCTCCGGCGCCGTCTGGGAGGGCTTCGCCGCGCGCTTCGAGACGCGAGGACACGTCGTGCGGACCCCTTCGCTGCCGCACCACGGTGCCCCGGGGGCGGCGCCCTCGGCGCTCGGGCGGTTGGGTCTGGCCGACTACCTGAGGTTTCTTCGCCGGGAAGCCGACGCGCTGCCCGCGCCGCCGCTGCTCGTGGGCCATGGGCTCGGCGGGCTCCTGGTGATGCGTCTGGCAGCCGAGGGCGTCGGCTTCGCCAGCACACATCTCGGGACCATGGCCCAGGGAAACCGCCGCTGGCTTCTTCGCGTGCTCCGCGACGTGGTCTCGGCTCCGGGCTGGTGGCGCCGGCCCGTGCGCCTGTCCGCGGCGACGGCCCAGCGCGCGCTTTTTCGGCAGCTCCCGCCCGACGCTCAGGCTCGCGCCCTGGAGAACCTCGGTTACGAGTCCGGCCGCGTGGTCCGGGAGGTCGCCTTCGCGTCCCCGGGCCGCTCAACGCCCTGGCCGGCGTCCGGGCTGCCCCGCCCTTCGCTGGTGGTCCACGGCACCGAGGACCGCTTCGCGTCCATCGCCGCGGCCCAGGCTGCGACGCGCCGGGCGGGACCCCGAGCAACCTTCACGCAGCTCGCCGGTCGGGGTCATTGGCTCCCCGCCGAGCCGGGCTGGGAGCAGCTGGCCGACGACGTCGCGCATTGGGCAGGGAGCTTCGCGCCGTGAATGCGCGGCGCCGCGCCCCGTCAGAGGCACATCCGCCGCAGGCCCACGGGAGCATGGTATGCGTCGCGAAAGAGGGACCATGAACTACCAACGACTTCGCCTTCTAGGACCCATCGTCGGCGTGCTGAGCCTCCTGGCGGCGGCCGCCAGCAGCACCGCCTGCACCAGAACGGTGTCCACCACGATCCCCCACCCCATGACCTCTGGGCTGACGCCGAACGAGATCCCCATCACGCACGCGGGGACCGAGCGGCAGCGGGGCCTGCCCCCGGGGACCCTCGCCGACACGGGTCAAATCACCCAGCTCGACGCGCAGACCATGTGCTTCTCCGTGCGGTTGGCGGACATCGACGAGGGTCAGGGCACGACCTGGACCGCCCTCGAGAACTTCGAGATCACCCTCGACACGGACACGGCGCAGGCCGAGCTCCGTGTGGAGAACCCGACCCTGCAGAACGTTCAGCCGGTCGCCCAGTCTTTCAACGGCCTGAACCCACAGCGACAGCAAACCGGCGTAAGGCGTCGCTGCGTGGAGGAGAACGACCAGGGCGAGTGCCGGGAGTGGCGGCAAGAGCCCGTGTACGAGACCATCTACGTGCCCGGCCTCGTCAGCGTGGTGAGCGGCGGTGGGAGCATTTGCTTCGGAAACCAGGGCTTCGTCACACCGCAGACGAGCCGCGTCGAGCTCCGCCTCCGGCGCCCGGCCTACACCGTCACCTTCGAGTGGAACTTCACTTGAGAGCGTGACGCCGCGGCTCAGGCGCGGCGGTGCAAGCGGAAGGTCCACCGGCCGCTCTCCGCGCGGTGCTCCGTGGGAGGCGTGCCGGGGCCAAGCCGGTCTTCGATGGCGCGGGGCGAGAGAAACTCGGGCCCGAACGCCGGCCCCGGGAGCCGAGACTCCTCGAAGACGGAGAGGCTCAGCTCCTCGACGAGGCCCGGGGCGTCGTAAAGCGACCGGCTGACGCTCGGTCCGGCCTCGATGGACACGCGCGCGCAACCGCGGGCGTCCTGGAGCCACCGCACGGCGCTGCGCGGGTCGAGCGCGTCGAGCA
>JBCCAW010000193.1:0-9545 GCA_039814655.1 Myxococcota bacterium
CGCCTCCGGCTCACGTTGACGGGGCTCGCCGCGGCGTCGGCGCTCCGCGGCGCGAGCGACGCCAAGCGCGCCCGCGCCGCCGAGCGCCTCGCCGCCTAGCGAACCGCCGCCCTCGCCGCGGTGCCGCCTCAGCGCAGTGTCGCCTCGCCGCAGTCGTCTCGCCGCGGCATCGCTTCGCCGCGGTGTCGTCTCGCCGCGTGCCGTCGGCTGGCCGCGCGGCTCACGCGGCGCTAGCTCCGCCCGGTGCGCACCATTCACTTCGTCTCCCTCGGCTGCGCGAAGAACCGCGTCGACACCGAGGTGATGCTCGGCGTCGCCGGCGTGGAGGACCACGCGCCCGTCGACGACCCGGCCGAGGCCGACGTGATCGTCGTGAACACCTGCGGGTTCATCGGGCCGGCCAAGGAAGAGTCCGTCGACACCATCCTCGAGATGGCCGGCCACAAAGACGAGGGCCGCTGCGAGACGCTGGTGGTCGCGGGCTGCCTCTCGCAGCGCTACCCGGAAGAGCTCGCCCGGGAGATGCCCGAGGTGGACCACTTCCTCGGCTCGAGCGACATGCTCAAGCTCGGGCCCGTGCTTCGCCGCGAGGCCCAAGAGCGCATGCTCGTGGGCAACCCGGCGGCCTACACCATGCGCGCCGAAGACCCACGGACGCTGACGGAGCGGGGGCACAGCGCCTATATGAAAATCGCCGAGGGCTGCAATCGCCGGTGCAGCTTCTGCGCGATCCCGTCGTTCCGGGGCGACCTCCGGTCCCGGTCCATCGCCGACCTCGTGGACGAGGCCAAGCGCCTCGCCGAGGCCGGCGTCGTGGAGCTCAACCTGGTCAGCCAGGACACGGTCGCCTGGGGCCGGGATCGCAAGGAGGATCCGGCGCGGCTCGCTGACCTCGCCGCCGCCCTCGGCGACGTCGACGGCATCGCCTGGGTCCGCATCCACTACCTCTACCCGGAGCGCCTGACCGCCGGGCTCCTCGATGTGATGGCCGACCACCCGGCCGTGCTCCCCTACGTCGACATGCCGCTCCAGCATGCGGCGACGAACGTGCTCAAGCGCATGCGCCGGGGTCACGGCGAGGACCGGCTTCGAGGGCTCGTCGAGCGGCTCCGGAGCCGGCTCCCGGACATGGTCTTCCGCACGACCTTCCTCGTGGGGCACCCCGGCGAGACGGACGAGGACTTCGAGACGCTCCTCGACTTCGTCCGCTGGGCCGAGCTCGACCACGTGGGCGTGTTCGTCTTCTCGCCGGAGGACGGCACGCCCGCAGGCGCCATGGACGATGCCGTGGAGACGAAGGTCGCGCGGCGTCGCCAGCGCGAGCTCATGCGCGTCCAGCGTCCGCTCAGCCGGGAGCGCTTGAAGGCACGCATCGGCAGCGAGCTCGAAGTGCTCGTGGACGGCGTGAGCGACGAGCACGAGTATCTCCTCGCGGGTCGCTGGTGGGGCCAGGCCCCGGAGGTCGACGGCAAGGTTCTCCTCGCCAACGGGGACGCCGCGCCCGGCGAGCTACGGAAGGTCCTCGTGACCAACGCCGCCGACTACGATCTGGTCGGGGACCTGCTCACGCGCGAGGGCGCATGGGCCCCGCCCCCGGGAACCCGGCGTCCGCGGCGACGCAAGGTCAAGCTCCGCACCCTCCAGCGCTGAGCGGGCGGCCTTGTGCGCCCTCACAGGCGCGGGCGCCAACTCCTGACGGGAAATGCCGTTCGATGTCAGGGTGCGGTCCATGGATGAGCGGCGGGGGGACGAAGCGGGTGCGGGCAGGGCGCAGGGCCGGCGGCGTGAACGCCGGACCACCGTCAACGGGCGCGGCATCGTCCACGCCGGAGCGCCTGCGAACACCGACGCGGTCCTGGCCAAGGCCATGGGCGTGGACGGCGCCATCGCCGCGGCGCTGGTCGACTTCACCTCGAACCGCGTGCTCGGAACCGCCGGAGGCGGCCCCAACTTCGACGTCGACGCCGCGGCGCGCGGCAACGTGACCGTGCTCCGAGCGAAGCGCGACGTCAGCCGGCGCCTCGGCCTCTCGGGGACCATTCAGGACATCCTGATCACCCTCGACGACCAGATCCATCTGCTCCGGCCCTCGCGGCTCTTCCCGCATCTCTTCCTCTACCTGGCGATCACTCAGAGCCACGGGAACCTCGCCCTCGCGCGCTTCAAGCTGAAGACCCTCGAAGAGTCCCTCGCGCCTTGATGGGGTGTGTCCGCCGGTCGCGCGACGCGCACGGAACGGACGCGGCCGCGCCCCTACGACAGCCTGCTCTCGTGTCTTCGGGTCCCTGGCGGATGACGACGAGCGCGCTGCTGGCGCTCGCGCTCGGCTGCACGGGCGCCATCGAGGCGCCGGCGGCGGGCCCCGTCGAGGCCCCAGGCACCCGCCCGCGACGCCTCGCCTGCGACGCGATCAGCCCCGGCCGCTCGCCGTTGCAGCGCCTCACGCGCGTTCAATACGACCGGGCCATCGAAGACCTCTTCGGCGACGCAACGCGGCCGGCCACGCGCCTCGTCGACGGGGAGCGCGGAGAGGTGAACGCGGACGCGCGCATCGTCTCGACCACGCTCGCCAATCAGTATCTCCTCGCCGCCGAGGACGTGTCCGAGCGAGCCACGGCGGACCTCGAGGCCTTTCTCGGCTGCGAGGCGAGCGCCGCGTGCATGGACGCCTGGCTCACCCGACGGGGCCGCCTCGTGTTTCGTCGGCCGCTGAGCGACACGGAACACGAGGCCCTCGGCGCGCTCTACCGCACCGTGGAGGGCGAGTTCGGCGCGCAGCAAGGCACGCGCGCGGTGCTCGAAGCCATGCTGCAGAGCCCGGCCTTCCTTTACCGCGTCGAGATCCCGGAGGAGGAAGCGCTCGCCGGCGGCGCGGACATCGTGCGCCTTGGCGCCTACGCGCTCGCGACGCGCCTCGCCTTCGCGCTCTGGCAGTCGACGCCGGACGCGGAGCTGCTGGACCGCGCCGAGGCCGGAGACCTCGACGACGACGACGGCGTGGCGGCCGTGGCGCGCGAGATGCTGGCCGACCCGCGCGCCGAGGCCGGCATGCTCGCGTTCTTCGAGCACTACCTCGACCTCGGCCAGCTCGACGGGCTGACCAAGGACCCGGCCACCTTCCCGGACTTCGACGCGACGATTCCGCCGCTCCTGCGCCAGGAGACGGAGCAGTTCCTGCTGGCCGTCTTCCGCTCCGAGGACGCGAGCTGGGAAGAGCTGCTCACCGCCGACTGGACCATGATGAACGGCGCGCTCTCGGCCTACTACGGCCTCGGCGAGGTGCGCGGCCCGGACTGCTAGCGCGTGGCCCTCGACGGCGCCTACCACTCCGGCCTGCTCACGCAGGGCAGCATCGCCGCCTCCCGGGGCCGCGCCACGGGCACGGACCCGGTGCATCGCGGCATGTTCGTCCGGGGCAAGCTCCTCTGCGGCGACGTGCCCGACGTGCCCGAGGGCCTGCAGCTCGACGCCCCGGACCCGGACCCGACGCTCACCTACCGGGAGCAGCTCGAAGAGCACCGCTCGGACCCGGTTTGCGCGAGCTGCCACGTGCTCATGGACCCGCTCGGCTTCGCCCTCGAGCACTTCGACGGCGACGGCCGCTTCCGCGCCGACGACCGCGGCCTGCCCATCGACGCCACGGGCGAGATCGTGGCCTCGGACGTGAACGGGTTCTTCGATGGGGCGCCGGAGCTGGCAGCCCGACTCGCGGAGAGCGACCAGGCCCGCGCGTGCTTTGGCGAGGCCTACCTCGCCTTCCAGGCCGGTCGCGCCTTTGACCCGGCGCGTGATGGCTGCTCGCTCCAAGCGCTCATGGACCGCTTCGTCGCCGGCGAGCTCAGCCTGCGGGAGCTGATGGTCGGCATGACGCAAACGGACGCCTTCCTCTACCGCGTCGCGGACCAGGACACGCTCCCGGTGCCGCCGCTCGGAGGCACGGGCATGGAGGACGACGATGGCTGATCGCCGGCGGGCACCGGGCGTGCTCGGGCGCCGACTTTCGCGCCGCACGCTGCTCCGCGGAGCCGGCGGCGCGGCCCTCGCGCTGCCCTTTCTCGACGCCATGCTCCCGGCGCGCAAGACCGTGGCTCAGGCCGCGAGCGTTCCCTCGCGCATCGTCTTCTTCTTCACGGCCAACGGACCGAACCAGGAGCAATGGTGGCCCAGTGGAGGCGAGTCGGACTTCAGCCTCGCGCCCTCCATGGCGCCGCTCGCGCCCTTCCGGGACCGGCTGCTCATCCTCGACGGTATCCGCATGGCCACGGCCAGCGAGGCCCGGGGCGACGGAGGCAACGGTCACGACGTCGGCACGGGCCACTGCCTGACGGCCCGCGGCATCGTCGCCGGGCCCTCGGGCGTGGGCGACTTCGGCCACCTCTTCGACGGCACCGCCGGCGGCATCAGCATCGACCAGCACATCGCCCGCTCGCTGCCCCTGGGCGGCCGGCCCTTCGCGAGCCTCGAGCTCGGCGCCAAGGCCGAGGGCATCTTCGTGCCGCTTCCGAGCCGCATCGCCTACCGGGGCGAGGGGCAGCCGGTCACGCCGCTCCACACGCCGGGGCAAACCTTCGACGCGGTCTTCGCGGGCATCGGCGCGAGCGTCGAAGAGGGCCCGCCGCCCCAGGAGCGACGGCGCCAGCTCGTGCTCTCGGCGGTGCAGGGCGACCTGCGGCGGCTGCGGGGACGGCTGGGCACGGCGGACCGGGAGCGCCTCGACCTGCACGTCGGGGCCATCGAAGAGCTCGCGAATCGCATCGACGCGACGGGGCGGGTCATCTGCGCCCGGCCGGAGCGCGAGGACGCGGACGACTTCCCGGAGATCCTCGGGCTGCAGACCGAGCTCCTCGTGCGGGCGCTCCAGTGCGACCTGACCCGCGTGGCTTCCGTCCAGTGCTCGACGGGCCAGTCCGGCGTTCGCCATCGCTGGCTTGGCCATACGGAGAGCCACCACGCCATCAGCCACAAGGGCGACTCGGACTCCTTCTTCCGCGGCCAGGCCGCGGAGATCGACACCTGGTACGCGGAGCGCTTCGCGGAGCTGCTCGCGGGCCTCGCGGCCACGGAGGTCGGCGACGGCTCGTCGCTTCTCGACCACACCACCGTCGTCTGGGTGAGCGAGCAGGAGAAGGGCACGGGCAACACGCACCGCTACGGGCGCATGCCCTACGTGATCGCGGGAGGCGACGGCACGCTGAAGCAGGGCCGCTACCTGAACCTCCCGGGCCGCGCGCACGGTGAGCTCTTCGTGACGCTCATGAACGCGATGGGCGTCGAAGGCTCCACCTTCGGCCTCCCCGAGTACTGCGACGGCCCCTTGGACGCGCTGCTGGCGTAGAAGGCGGCGAGACCGGATGTCGCCGCCGGGCAGAGCTTGCTAAGGGCCTCCGGTGGACCCGCTCACTCAGGGCACGCTCGGAGCCGCGCTCCCGCAGAGCGTCGCGAACGCCAAGCGCATGGCCCAGGCCACCTTCTGCGGTGCCCTGGCCGGCATGGCGCCGGACCTCGACGTGCTCATTCGGTCGAGCGAGGACCCGCTGCTCTTCCTCGAGTTCCACCGGCAGTTCACGCACTCGCTGGTCTTCATCCCCTTGGGCGCGGCGATCTGCGCGGCCGTGTTCCAGCTCGCCGTGGGCCGGCGCTGGGGCTGGGACGCGCGGCAAACCTACCTGCTCTCCCTGCTGGGCTACGGCACGCACGCGCTCCTCGACGCCTGTACGAGCTACGGCACCCAGCTGCTCTGGCCCTTCAGCAACCAGCGCGTCGCCTGGAACAACGTCTCCATCGTCGACCCGCTCGTGACCGTGCCGCTCACGGTGCTGGTGCTGCTCGCCTGGCGGAAGAAGCGCCGCGTCTTCGCGCGGGCGGCCATGGCCTGGGTCGTCGCGTACATGCTGCTCGGCGTCGTGGCCCGGGAGCGGGCCGAGACGCACGCCGCGGCGCTCGCCGCCGGCCGCGGACACAGCCCGGAGCGCCTCGAGGTGAAGCCGAGCTTCGCCAACCTCCTGCTCTGGAAGTCCATCTACGAGGCCGAGGACCGCTACTACGTCGACGCCGTGCGTCTCGGCCTCTTCGCCGACGCGGTGCATTACGAAGGGAGCTCGGTCAGGGCCCTCGACCTCGAGCGCGACTTCCCCTGGCTCGACCCGCGCAGCCAGCAGGGCCAGGACGTCGGCCGCTTCCGCTGGTTCAGCCAGGATTTTCTAGCCGTCGACCCGCGGCACCCGGAGCGCATCGGCGACGTGCGCTACTCGCTGCTTCCGAACGACGTGCGCCCGCTCTGGGCCATCACCCTCGACGAAGAGGCGGGGCCCGAAGACCACGTCGGCTACGTGAACGACCGCAGCCGCGACGCGGACATGGCCGCGCGCTTCGGCCGCATGCTCCGCGGTGAGCCGCTGTAGACGTCCGCAACAAAAGCAACGCGCCGCGACGAGATCGGGCGCGATGGGGCGAGATCCGTCGCTGGTTGGATTTCGGAGATCCGTTCGAGCGAGACCCGTCGCGGGTGGGGTGGGTCACCCCTTGAAGCCGCCGCACGCACGTCGCGAAGCTTCACAAGACGTGCGTAGCACGCTGGTTGCGCGCTGGGGCGCACGCTTCTCCGTCGGCGGCGGCCCTTGTGGGAGCATGCGATGGCGTCGGTTCGGTTGCCCTGGTCCGGTGCCAGGGGACAGCCAATGTGATCGCCATGCGCGCGCGGACGACCTTGCTCGTCACCTCGCGGTCAACCGGCTCCTCGACCGTACCGCGCATGTCGGCGCTCGCTGACGTGCCTTCCGCGCCGACGCAAAGCGCCGCTGCTCCCCTTGTAAGCGGTCGGCGTGGGGGTTGAGGCCGGCAATCGGACGCGCATCGCCTGCCCGCGCCTCTCGGAGGACCCAAGACGCAACGCAGCGCTTGCGGTCGCGATTGCCCTGCGCAAATCGCGATCTCAGGCGCTGCGTTTGGCTTTGCCCTCGCCAGATCTGCGAAGCACCGCGTCTCAAGGACGTTGCCCGCGCCAAAGGGCAAGGGCAGGCGGTGCGCTGGTGCTTGCCCCGCCCGAGAGCCTCTCGCAGGACCTTCGGACGGGGCGGCCGTTCCTACACGGGCGGTGCGCTCGTCGCGTCGGCGTCGCCACCGCTCAGCACCGCGTCGAGGCTCACGTCGCGACCCGCGGCGGCGTCGCGTGTTTTGCCCAGGGCGGCGCGTGCTCGGGCGGACGCGGTCCGTGCCAGGGCGTGATGGCCCGCGATCTCGAAGAACATGACCAGCAGGGGTGGCGTAGCTGCGGAGGACCCGGTCCTAGTGCGGGCCATAGTCGGAAACCCGCCCGACTTTACGTAACACACGCTATACGAAATACGGGCCGCCCTGCTGGAGGGCGCGGGAGCTGCCTGGCAATCGGAGCGATATCGACTACACCACGGGAGGCGCGAGTCGCGGGGCCTTTGACGGTCTTGAGGGGCAGCTCCCTAGCGTTGACCCTCGGACACCGATCCTACGGGGTCTTACAGACCCGTCGCAGGGGCCCCGGCATTCGCTTTGAGCCAGGCATGCCACCGCGTCTTATTCCCGGGGCCTGACCCGCGGGTCGTTCATGACAACATTTTACATGCGTCGGAGAAGACACCTACTATCGATGGGACGAGACGAGCTTCGGTCGTTGGGAGACCATCTCCGGTCGTCCATGTCGGAAGTGGACCGAGTGACGTGGTCGGTTGCTGTCCTCACAACCGCTTCCCAACTTGGCGAACCCATTCAGGAAGTTGAAGCACTCAAGACACACGCCGCGAAGGAGTATCCTAGCGCTCCCTTTGCACCGGAGATCTTCACGCGATTACGGAGCAGAACGAAGAAAGAAGAGGCGAACTCAGAGGCGAACGAGTTCGCCATAGGCATGTTGATATTGGCCGAAAACGTGGCCAAAGTCGTTGCAAACACAAGGCCCACGTATGCACGATACGACGAGGATGCCGTAGCCTGGATTCCTGCGTGTGTTGCTCACGTGTTGCGACACCGACCAAAATCACAGATGGCCGAGCAGCTCGCGTCACTACTCCTGGACTGAAGGCCACTCTCTCCGGCGACTCACGCGGCGCAGGTGTCGACAAGGCCGCGCTGCGCCGGGAGAAGCGGGCGAACGGTATTCGAACATCGATACGTTCTCGGCTTGACGGGAACCATGGATCCACCCCGGATGGATGGCATGGATTGGCCCCCTGAAACTGGTGCGGCCCTTGTGAGAGAGCCGGCCACCGCCCACGGGTCGATGTCCCGCAGCAAGCTCGTGAAGGGGACATCGCCGCGGGCGCCCGGTCCGACACAGCGATGCAGGGAGGGGGCCTGCGATGAAGAGAAGGAAGCGCCGCCCGGAAGAGATCATAACGAAGCTGCGCCAGGCCGACGGCCTCTTGGCGGAGGGAGCGAAGGTGCCGGAGGTCGCGAAGTCCCTCGGCGTGACCGAGGCACACCAATGTGTCCACCGGACCGGGGCGATAGCCGGCATGAAGGCGATAGCCGGCATGAACCCGCCTGACTTTACGTAACACACGTTATACGAAATACGGGCCGCCCTGCTGGAGGGCGCGGGAGCAGCCACCGCGACAACGTCGGCTGCGCGACCCCCACCTCCTGCGAGAGTGCCGATGCACTCATCGCGTCGGGTCCCATCAGCCGCCGAACCATCTTCTCCCTGAACCTCTCCGAGTACCTCACGGGCTCCTGGCCTCTCGCCCCCTGGATGCAACAGGTCAGGCAACAACTACCCTGACACCGGGGGGCACCGTCGACGACTGCTACGACACCGCGATGATGGAGTCCTTCTGGAGCCGCGTGCAGGTCGAGCTCCTCGACCGTCGCCGCTGCCGTACTCGCCTCGAGCTCGCGAACGCGCTCTTCGAATACCTCGCGGTCCTCCACAACCGGCAGCGCCGTCACTCCTCGCTCGGCATGCTCACGCCAGTCAAGTTCAAAGCTCGGAACCAGAAGGAACCGGCCGCCTGAAGCCAAACAGCAGCGCCCTTCAAACCCGAGGCACAGCACCCTCACATTGCGACTAGATCAGCGACTCCGGGGAACGCATGTCGGACCGGAGACCGCGAGTTCGTCGCGTCGCTCACGAGCATGCCTACGAGTTGCGGCCCGAGAGCCTTCCGGCCGCCCCGGCTCCAGCGGGGCCCGACCTATGTGCGTGAGACCGCCGCATACGCCGCCGGGCTAAAGCGACTCATGGGCACCGCGGCCCTCAGTCGACGACGAAACGCGCCCATACCTCTAACCAAGTCGGAAACCCGCACGCCCTCCCAACCCGGCCCGTAGATCCGGTACTCTGACCTGAACTCGCTATAGGTGACGCGAGAAATATCCACGAACCGAATCGCCGGCAAGTTGCTACCCCTCCGCGTGGGGACAAGTCGACTGTTGGTCAGCCTATACCGCATAGCCAAGAGGTCTCGAGCGCTCGTAATGGCAGTGAACAGACAGAACAGCGCGGGGAGGATCAGTGGCAGCTCCGAAGCCAAAAGGACAGATCTCACGAGTAGTGCCGACAGTGCCGCCAGGCC
>JBCCAW010000409.1:0-5463 GCA_039814655.1 Myxococcota bacterium
ACCGTCGTGTGCAGCGACTGGTACATGTTCGGCTTCGGGAGCGCGATGTAGTCCTTGAAGCGCCCGGGGACCGGCGTCCATTCGCTATGAATGACGCCGAGCGCGGCGTAGCAATCGGCGACGTTCTCCATGATCGCCCGAAAGGCGATGAAGTCCTGCACCTGCTCGAGGTCGTCGAAGCCCTCGATCTTCATCTTCCGATGCACGGAGTAGAGGTGCTTGCGGCGCCCGCTCACCGTGAGCGCGAAGCCGCGGCTGATGAGCATCTTCTGGAGCGTCTTGCCGACGTCCTCGATGTAGCGGTCCGTGGCCTTGGCGACCTTGGCGATGCGCTCTTCGAGCTCGCCGTGGGCGTCGGGGTGCATGTAGCGGAAGGAGAGGTCCTCGAGCTCCGCCTTCAGCCATTGGATGCCGAGGCGCCCGGCGAGGGGCGCGTAGATCTCCATGGTCTCCCGGGCGATGCGCTCCTGGGAGGCGGGCTTCATGTGCTCGAGGGTCCGCATGTTGTCGAGGCGGTCCGCCAGCTTCACGAGCAGCACCCGGATATCCCGGGCCATGGCCACGAGCATCTTGCGGAAGGACTCGGCCTGCCGGTCCTCCTTCGAGGCGAAGTTGATCTTGCCGAGCTTGGTCACGCCGTCGACGAGGAAGGCGACCTCGGAGCCGAACTTCTTCTCGATGTCGCGCTCGGTGACCTCCGTGTCCTCCACCACGTCGTGAAGGAGCGCTGCGCAGACGCTCGCCGGATCGAGGCGCATGTCGGCGATGATCGCCGCGACGCTCGTCGGGTGGATGAAGTACGGGTCCCCGGACTTCCGCAGCTGCCCTTCGTGGCTCTCCCGGGAGAGGGAGTAGGCGGCGTCGATGAGGCCCACGTCCGCACGCGGGTGGTACGCCTTAACCTTCCGGACGATGTCGGACAGCGGGACCATGCGCCCTAGGAGACTCCTTTTCGGACCGGCCCTCGGGGCCGACCGCCGTCCGCTCGCCCGGTGAAGTACCGCGGCCAGTCGAAACGGATTCGAAATGTAACATTGGGCATAGAGCCGAACAACGACGGGAAAAGGCCCGGGCCGTACCCCAGGGCAGCGACGTGGTCAGGGGTGGGACGCAGCCGGGCCTTCGCTTCTTCGATGCGGTCCTCACCGCGGCGCCGCGCGGAGGGTCTGCCCGGCGACCGTTTGGTGCTAACTTGGTCCAGATGTCCGAGTTTGCGGACCGTGCCCGGGCCTGGCTCGGGGCGAATCGGCGGCGCGTCGCCCGCCTCGTGGCCGTCGTGGCCGTTCTTCTGGTGGCCGGGCAGCTCGCCGGGGCCGTGCCGCGGGCCACGGACCTGCGCTTCGAGGTCGACGGGGGCACCACGGAGCTCGACGTGGCCTATCTCCACCTCGACGACGAAGGCGGCGCCGAGGAGCTTCAGAGCGTGCGCTTCGGGGGTCCCGGGGGCGTGCCCTCGCTCGTCCGCCACGAGGTGGAGCTGAGCCCGGGCCGCTACCGGGCTCGGGCCGTGGTGAGGCGGGGGCGGGACGCTCGGGAGGTCGAGCGGGTCTTCGAGGTGCCGGCGCCAGGCGTGGTGCGCCTCGACCTGAGGGCCCAGCCTTGAGGAAGACGGCCATGAGGAAGACGGCCATGAGGAAGACGCCGTGAGGGAGACGCGCACGGAGCTCGGCACCCAGGCCGCGGACGGGCGGGTGCTCGAGCTCTCGCGGCTTGCGCTCGTGGTGCTGACGGGCGCGGACCGCGGCGCGGAACACGTGGTCGCCCGGGACACGTGCGTCATCGGCAAATCTCGGGACAACGACGTGGTGCTCCGGGACGACACGGTATCCCGGGTGCACTGCGAGATCGTTCGCGAGCGCCAGGGCTACGTGCTCCGGGACCTGGGCTCCACGAACGGGACGCGCCTCGACGGGGCGCGGGTACGCGAGGTCTACCTGACGCCCGGGGCCGTGGTGACCGTCGGCAAGGTCGAGCTGAAGGTGCGCACCGTGGCCGAGCGCATCGAGCTGCTGCCGAGCGAGCGCGAGGCCTTTGGCGGCGCCGTGGGCAAAAGCCTCGCCATGCGCGAAGTCTTCGGACTGCTCGAGCGCCTCGCGCCCTCGGACGCGACGGTGCTCCTCGGCGGGGAGACGGGCGTGGGCAAGGACGTGCTCGCGCGCGCCGTGCACGCGCACAGCCCGCGCAAGGACCGACCCTTCGTGGTGGTCGACTGCGGGTCCGTCGTGGCGTCGCTCATCGAGAGCGAGCTCTTCGGACACGAAAAGGGCGCCTTTACCGGCGCAACCAGCGCGCGGGAGGGCGCCTTCGAGCTGGCGGACGGCGGGACGCTCTTTCTCGACGAGATCGGCGAACTGCCCCTCGATCTGCAGCCGAAGCTGCTGCGCGTGCTCGAGCAACGGACCTTCCGCCGCGTCGGCGGCAACGACGAGCAGCGCGTGGACGTGCGCGTGGTCGCCGCCACGAAGCGCAACCTTCCCCTCGAGGTGGAGCGCGGGAAGTTCCGGGAGGACCTCTACTTCCGGCTCGCGGTGGTGCCCGTGACCCTGCCGCCGCTGCGCGAGCGCCGGGAGGACGTGCCCCTGCTGGTCGACGCCCTGCTCGCGGACCTTCGCCGCCGGGAGCCCGAGCTGCCGGAGCTGAGCGTGGCCGGCGCGGCGCTCGAGGCGCTGGCCGCGCACGATTGGCCGGGCAACGTCCGCGAGCTGCGGAACGTGCTCGCGCGCGCGGCGTACCTGACCCAATCGCTCGGCGCGAAGGAGATCGGCCTCGGGCACGTGCCCGTCGCGCACGTCACGAGCCTCGCTTCGGCGCCCGCGGGGGAGCCCGGCTTCGACGCCGCACTGAGCTACCGGGAGACCAAGGCGCAGGTCGAAGAGGCCTTCGAGAAGCGCTACGTGTCGTGGCTCCTCGAGCGTCACGGCGGGAACATCTCGGCCGCGGCCCGCGCCGCCGACATGGACCGCAAGTACCTCCACAAGCTCGCGAAGAAGCACGGGCTGCACCCGGCCGATGGAAAGCGCTAGCGCCGGCTTCGTGATCGAGCTCGCGGCGCTGACGGCCGCGTACTGGCTCGTCGACCTGGCCGTGCGCCGGGACGGCGTGTTGCGCTTGCTTGGGCCACTCGGCGAGAACGCCCGGCTCGGTTTGCTCGCCGCGGCGACGCTCGCCCTCGGGCTCGTCAGCGGATGGAGCTGGGACGACGTGCCCGCCGGCGACGCGCTCCGCGCCTTTGCGACGCCGGTCTGCCTGGCCCTCGCATGGAAGGCCGCGACGAAAGGCGTCGACCCGGTCTTCGGAAACGCCCACGGCGCCGCGCGCGTGCTGGTCGTGGCGGCGGCCCTCGCGAGCGCCTTCAGCCCCGCGGGCATGGTGCTCGCGCTGCTCGTGCTCTCTTCCCCCTTCGGCGTGTGGCAGCACCACGCCACGCTCCCCATGCGCCTGCTCCAGGCCATGGCGACGCTGGTGGCCCTGCTCTCCGCCGGGCCCGTGCGCTTCGAGGGGCTGGCCGCCGGAGACGGCGCCCTCTTCGCGACGCCGGCGGCGGGCGTGCTCTTTTTGATGACCGTGCCCGTGAGCCACTACCTGATCACGGCGCTGGCCAAGGGCTGGCTCGGGCCGCGGCCCTGGAGCTGGGTGACGGACAACCGCATTCACCACCTGGCGGCCAGCGCCTACAGCTGGGGCTGGGCGCGCTTCGTGCCGTGGCCGCAGTGGCGGCGGGTCATCGGCGCCGTGAAACGCATCGAGAAGCCCATGCAGCTGGCGGCCTTCGCCGTGGAGCTGCTCGCGCCGCTGGCGCTGCTCCATCCCACGCTGGCCGTGGTCTTACTCCAAGGCTGGGCGGCCTTTCACCTGGGCGTCTTCACCCTGAGCGGCCTGCTCTTCTGGGAGTGGATCGTGGCCGACCTCGCGCTCTCGGCCACGGTTCTCATGCTCCCGGAGAGCGTGACGGCGCTGGCCTTCGGGCCCGGGCCGCTGCTCCTCGGCTGCGTATTCATGGTGGCCCTCCCGCTTCGCCACAAGCTCTGGAAGCCCATGCCTCTCGGCTGGTGGGACACGCCGCTCACGCAGCGCATGCACTGGCACGTGGTGGGCGAGAGCGGCGCCGTGTACGCGGTCACGAACGACTTCATGGACCCGCACGAGCGCATCTACGGCAAGGTGCACGGCTGCTTCCTCGCGACGGCGCCGGTGTGCACCTACCACCTGGGCGAGGTCTACAAACACGATCTCCGCGACGCGATTCGCCGAGCCGGACCCACGCTCGAAGGCCTCGAGCCCGTGCGCCGGCAGTTCGGCATTCAGCCGCGAAGCGAGGCCATGGCGGCGCGGCACCGGGCCTACCTGCGGGCCTTCTTCGGCGCGCTCAACGGCGGCGCGCGCAAGAGCGTGCTCCCCGGCTGGCTCCGCTGGCTGAAGGCGCCCGGCGGTCAGGTCTTCTACTGGAACGAGCTGCCGAAGTACCGGCGGCAAGAGAAGGTCACGGCGCTCCGCGTCGTCTTCCGTGAGGAGTATTTCGACGGCGAGGAGCTGGTGCGCCTGCGCGACGAGGTGGCCCTCGAGCTGGCGCTGCCCATGGAGGCGCCAGCGCAAGCGCCGGAGCGCGAGCCGACGCCCAAGGAGCTCGACGACTTCCTCCTCGGTTTCGCCCTCGGCAAGCTCATCGACCTACCGAGCTTCGGCGACGGTTACGTACGCACGGACGACGGCAAGGCCGCCCCGGCGGAGTAAGCTGGTGGCCGCCTCCCGCACGGGGGCCGCCCGGTCACGCGCCACCGTGCGACGGGGCACGTCGACGGCCCGGAGCACGAGGGTCATGCTGCCCGGACCATGTGGGATGAGCGCTATTCCGACGTCTTCGCGTCCTACGGAACCGAACCCAACGACTTTCTCCGCGAGGTCGCCGGGCGCATCCCGGAGGGGCCCGTGCTCTGTCTCGCGGAAGGTGAGGGGCGGAACGCGGTGTTTCTCGCCGCGCAGGGCTACGCGGTGACCGGCGTCGACCAGTCGGAGGTGGGCCTCGCCAACGCCGCGCGGCTGGCGAAGGAGCGGGGCGTGGCGCTGACGACGGTGGTCGCCGATCTCTGCGACTACGACCTCGGCGAAGGCCACTGGGCGGGCATCGTGTCCATCTGGGCGCACCTGCCTCCGGAACTTCGGCGCACGGTGCACGCCGCCTGCGTGCGCGCGCTTCGCGCCGGCGGCGCCTTCGTGCTGGAGGCCTACACGCCGAAGCAGATCGACCGCCCGGGCCTCGGCGGCCCGGGCACGCGGGCGCAGCTCCCGATGATGATGACCCCCGAAGGCCTCCGCGAGGAGCTCGACGGCCTCACCATCGAGCGCTGCGAGGAGGTGGACCGCGATGTCGACGAGGGCCGCTACCACCAGGGCCCAAGCACCACGGTCCAGGTGCTCGCGTACAAGCGCTGACGGAAACGGAAACGGAAACGGAAACGGAAACGG
>JBCCAW010000668.1:0-3092 GCA_039814655.1 Myxococcota bacterium
GAGCTATCGAGCGAGTTCGAGCTCGGCTCCGGCCGCGTGCTGGTCGTCGACGACGACCCGCGCATCAGCGGCCTCATCGCCGAGACGCTCAAGAGCGCGGGCTACGACGTGGCCACGACCCCGGACGGACCGGCGGCTCTCGCCGTCGCCCGGGAGCTCGACCCGGACGTGATCGTCTTCGGGCTGCTCCTCTCCGGCACCACGGGCTTCGGCACGCTCTCGGACATCAAGGGCGAGCCGGAGCTCGCGAACGTCCCCGTCGTGCTCGTCACCATGGATAGCGAGCGGAGCCTCGGCTACGCGCTCGGCGCGACGGACTACGTCGAGAAGTCGGACCCGGAGCAGCTGACGGGCGCCGTGGGGCGGCAGCTCGGAAAGGACGGCCTCGTGCTCGTCGTCGACGACGACCCCGCGGTCCGGGACACGCTGAAGCGGGCCCTCGAACGCTCGGGCTATGAAGTCGAGACCGCCGCCGACGGCGAAGAGGCCCTCGACCGAGTCGTCGAGGTGCGCCCTTCGCTGGTGCTGCTGGACCTCATGATGCCGAAGGTCGACGGTTTCGAGGTGCTCGCCCGGCTGCGCGACGACGACATGCTCCGGGACCTGCCCGTGCTCTGCTTCACCGCCCGGGACCTCGACGGCGAAGAGCGCGCGCGGCTGCGGCGAGGCATGGCCAAGGTGCTCCAGAAGGGCGGCCGCGGCGGCGAAGCCCTGCTCGAGGAGATTCGCCGTCAGGTCGCGAGCCACATCGCTCGGACGAGCCAGCTGCCGCCGGACCCTCGCCGCCAGCCCCTCGCGCCGTGAGCGCGACACCTTTTTCGCGATTTTCGTCGCCGCGTGCCCCTTTCCGTCGTTCGTTCGGCACAACGCACTGCGTCATGGCCGCCACGAAACGAAGGCCCTTCATAGGGGCGCTGACCTAACGATCTTCGCTCTCAACGGCGCTCGAACCGTTCCATGCGACGGCCTGGCGCGCTTCGGGCGAACGAAAGCACTTGACGCTGCTGGCATCTTTGGGCAGAGAGACGGTGTGACGACGACCACGATATGCGCCCCGGCACGGCATGCCGGGCTCGACCGGGGCCCCCGCGGCCTCCGGGAGCGGTCCGTCGTTCGCCTCGCCCTATCGTGCCGCGTCGTACTCCCCGTCCAGGGGGAGCGCCTCGGCATTACGCCCGCGGGGACGCCTACGGCCTGAGCGCATACGCGCCGGACGGACGCCCCCGCAGCCACGTGGCGCGGGGGCTTTTCTCGTTTGGCCTTCGATTCTTCGGCCGACCGCCGATTCACCCTTCGAACGTTTCCTCCCTCTCCCACCGACCGAGTCCTGCCATGAAGAAGTCCTCCTCCCGCACCAAGAATCACGCGCTCGCCGCCGCCGACCGGGCGGCCCCCGCCCTGCCGAACGTCAACGAGGTCCTGCGCCGCTGCCGCGGCGAACGCCTCGGCCTGCGCTTCGCCGACAACCTCTTCTGATCGCCGCTGCGCACCAGGATCTGCCGTGTTGAACACCGACGTCACGCCTACCTCCTCCGCTCCCGAGGCTCCCGCCCGGACCGCGACCCGCGACCTGCGACACGCGGCGCTGAGTGAACCGGGCACGGAGCTCAGCGGTGCCGCGCTCTTGTGGGAGGCGCTCGTACGCGAGGGCGTCGATGTGGTCTTCGGCTATCCCGGCGGCGCGATCATGCCCGCCTACGACGCCATGGCGCGCTACCCGGTGCATCACGTGCTGACGCGGCACGAGCAGGGCGCGTCGCACATGGCGGACGGCTACGCGCGCGCCAGCGGCCGGGTGGGCGTGTGCATCGCCACGAGCGGGCCCGGCGCCACCAACCTCGTGACCGGCATCGCCACGGCCATGCTCGACTCCGTGCCCATGGTCTGCATCACGGGCCAAGTGCCCTCGGCCCTGCTCGGGACCGACGCTTTCCAGGAGACGGACATCACCGGGGTCACGCTCCCCATCACCAAGCAGAACTACCTGGTCACCCGCGCCGAAGACGTGGTGCCCACGCTCCGGGAGGCGTTCTACGTCGCCCGCACCGGCCGCCCGGGGCCCGTGGTCGTCGACATCTGCAAGGACGCGCAGCAGGGCAAGGCACTCCTCGCCTGGGACGACGCGCCGCTCTCCTTGCCCGGTTACCGGCCGGAGCACGAGCCCCTGCCGGAGGACCTCGAAGAGGCCGTCCGCATGATCGAGTCGGCGGACAAGCCGCTCATCCTGGCCGGCCACGGCATCATCGAGGGGGACGCGACGGGCCAGCTCATGAAGTTCGTGGAGACCACGGACATTCCCGTCTCGCAGACGCTCCTCGGTCTCGGCGGGTTCCCCGGTACGCACCCCAAGAGCCTCGGCATGATGGGCATGCACGGCGAAGCCTGGGTGAACCAGGCCATTCAGGAAGCGGACCTCCTCATTGCCCTCGGCATGCGCTTCGACGACCGCGTCACGGGACGCCTCGCGACCTACGCTCCGAAGGCCAAGAAGATCCACGTCGAGCTCGACCCGGCAGAGATCGACAAGAACGTGAAGGTCGACCTCCCCATCGTCGGCGACGTGCGGGACGTGCTGAACCGGCTCCTTCCCGCGCTCACGAAGACCACGCGCGAGGCGTGGTGGGGCGTGCTCGATGCCATGAAGGGCGACTCGGCCGTGCGGGACATCGTGAGCCTGCCGGACGAAGGCCACCTCTACGCGGCGCACGTGATCCACGACCTCTACCGCTTCACCGAGGGCAAGGCGCTCGTGGTGAGCGACGTGGGGCAGCACCAGATGTGGGAGGCGCAGTACTACAAGCACGACGCGCCGCGCTCGCTTCTCACGAGCGGCGGCCTCGGCACCATGGGCTTCGCGTTGCCCGCGGCCATGGGCGCCCGCTTCGCCTGCCCGGACGAGGAGGTCTGGGTCGTCGTCGGCGACGGCGGCTTCCAGATGACCGCCTGCGAACTGAGCACCTGCGCCCAGGAGGGCCTCGAGCTCAAGGTGGCCATCATCAACAACGGCTACCTCGGCATGGTCCGCCAGTGGCAGCAGATGTTCTACGGCGGCCGCTACGTCGCCACGCCCATGGCGAGCCCGGACTTCGTGA
>JBCCAW010000130.1:0-12098 GCA_039814655.1 Myxococcota bacterium
AGCGAGCTCCGCTGGTCGAGCCCTTCGGGTACGAGCTCGTTGGACACGCCGCCCACGAGCTCGCCACGCATGGACTGGCTACAGTAGAGGCCCGACGCGAGGTCCGCGACGAGGGGCCGGAGAAAGGGCTTGAGCGACTCCGTCGAGCAGATCTCGTGCCGATGCGGGCGGTTCGGGAGCGAGAGTCCGAGCAGCGCCGCGAGCTCCGGGCTCCAGGCGCCGGTCGCGAGAACGACCTGGTCCGTGGCTATGGCGCCGGCGTCCGTCACGACGGCGCGAAGGCGACGCCCATCGGTCTCGAAGCCCGTCACGGGCGTGTGCGTGAACACGCCCACGCCACGCTCCGCGCAGGCCCGCGCGTAACCCCAGACGAAGGGCCAGGGAAAGACCACGGCGTCGTCCGGCCCGTAGCTGGCGACCTCGAGACCGCGCGTGTCCACTTCCGGGGCGATACGCCTGACCCGCGCCGCGTCGACGAGCTCGGTCCGGAGGCCGTTGGCTCGCTGAAGCTGCACCGACGCTTCGAGCTGCGCCGCCCGCTCCGGGCTCCGTGCCAGGAAGAGGTAGCCGCCCTTGCGGTACCAGACGTTGATGCGCATGCGCGTCGCGAACTCCGCGCAAAGGTCCTGCGACTCACGCATCAACCGAATGTTCGTCTCGCTGGACCATTGGGCGCGTACGCCGCCGCCGTTTCGGCCGCTGGCGCCACTACAGAGGTAGCTCTTCTCGACCACGACCACGTCACGGACGCCGAGCTCGGCGAGATGAAAGGCCGTGGCCAGGCCCATGATGCCGCCACCGATGACGACGCAGCCAGCGCGCGCGGGGAGGTCCTGGCGCCGCGCCGTGTGCGGCAAGAGCGCCGCCTCCACCTCCGCTGGCGGCGGTGCGTGGTCGAGCTCCGGCTGCTTGGGAGGGGTCTTCGAGGGCGCGTCGCTCATGCATCGTCCTCGGAGACCGTGAGCCGGGCCAGGTGCGCCAGCGGAATGGGGTGCACCGGCGGCCGCGGCGTGAAGGGCGCCCGCGGTGCCTCGCCACCGAGCTCGACGAGCACGCGCGCGCAGAGGGCCGCGCACTGCTTCCCCTGGCACCAACCCGTTCCGAATCCCGTGAAGCGCTTGAGCGATTCGATGTCCCGATGCCCCCGGGCTACGGCGACCTCGAGCTGGTGCCGCGTGACGTCCTCGCAGCGGCAGACGATGACCTTGTCGCTCATGGCCGGGCACCGGCGGCGAGGCGTCCGGCGCGGGCTCCCTGCGCCACGCCGTCTTCGCCGCGGCGCCCGGTGGCGCTGCCCACGGCGAAGGTCGACGCGCTGGCCGTACGACCGTCGTCGTCGGCCTCCACCAGAAAGCCGCCGCCGGTGAAGCGAACCGCTGCGCCGGCCTGACCGGCCAGCGCATAGCGCGCGCTCGCGGGCCCCACGAGCACCGCCGCATCGCAGCGCTCGTCCTGTGCGCCGGCGCGCAGGTGACTCAGCTGCGCGCCGCCGCCGAAGCCCTGGACCTCGGCCTCGGCCCAGCAGCGGGCCTGCGCGCCGGCCCGGGTCAGCGCCCCGGCGAGGGCCCGGGCGTGGGCCTCCTCTTCGCCGGCGTAGACGATGCAGACTTCGTCCCCGGGAAGGACCCGGTGCGCGAGGAGCGCCCAGGCGCCCTCGGCGCTGAAGACCCCGGGCCGGTCCGCCCCGGGCAAGGGCAGGGAGGCCGGGGTGGCCCCGGTCGCAACCACGAGACCGCGTGCGCGGATGCGGGTCACGCCCGAGTCGTTCCCGGCGAGGTACCAGCGCACCTCCTCGTGGGCCTCGCGCCGGCCTCCACTGAACCCCGCGCCGACCTCGTCCCAGAGGCCCAGGAGGCTCGTGCCGAAGGCGCGCTCCACCGGAGGCCCCAAGGGCGCGACGGGCAGCCCGCGGAGCCGAGCGGCGCCGCCGGGCACGAGCTCTTCGTCGACCACGAGCACGCGCGCACCGGCCGCCGCCGCGGCGTTGGACGCGGCCACACCGGCCGGCCCGGCGCCGACCACGAGCACGTCCACGTCGCGCTCGCGCGGGGCGACGGGGGGGATCTCTTCGCTGGGCAAGGTGCCGACCCCCGCGATGCGCCGGGCGACCTTCTGCATGAGCTCATTGACCGGACGGAAGCGCGTGAACATGTGGTGATGGTCCATTCCCTCGGGAAAGAACCAATCCGTTGCGGCCAGGAGATCGGCATCGGCGCGGCCCACCACATTCTGCGTCTCGACGCGGATCCCGGCACGCACGCGCGCGCGGCAGGTGGTCACGTTGGGGCGACCGTCCACGCGCATGAGGCAGCCCTCGCAGCGGCCGCGAAAGCACACAGGCCCGCGCGGCCGGTGGTACTTCACGCTCCGGCCGAGGACGAGGCGGCCCGCGGCCACGAGGGCCACGGCCAGGGGTTCGCCGCGCGCGGCCCGCAGGCGCTCCCCGTCGACGTGAAGCTCGACGGCGTCGCGAAGAGGCTCCAGGCGTCGCGGCGGCACGAGCCGACGGTAGGAGCCCCTGCACGGCGCCGAAAGGGCACGAGGGTCGGGAAACGCACGGGCAGGCCGAGGCGAGCCGCCAGCGTCACGACGCGCCGAGGACGATCACCTCGCCGAGGCGCGGCGCTCCGTACTCGGCCGGGCCCGTCCGCACCTCGAGGTTCGCCCGCATCCACACATGGGCGTGGTGGTGCATGTGACCGGCGAGCACCGTCAGCCGGCGCGCCGGATGCCGGTCCGCCGCCTCGACAAGGACGTCACCAATGGCCTTCGAGGTGACCCAGGGAAGCACCGAGGCCTTGGCGACCTGGCCCCGGTAGCGCGCCGCCTCGGCGAAGGGCGGCAGGTGCGTCGCGACGAAGACATGAGCCCGAAGGCGAAGCGCCCGCTCGAGGAGCGCCCGGAGCTGCGCCGCGTCCGCGTCGGCAAGAGCCCTGGCCCGGGCCACGGCCGTGGGGAAGTCCCCGCGCAGATCAGCGATGTGGTGATAGTCCGCCAGGCGAAGGGCCGAGCGTTCGCCCTCGCCGAGCCGCGCGTCGGCCCAGCCATCGACGCCCACGAGCGCATGCTCGGCGTCGAGGAGGATGGGGTCCTGGCTGCCAAGCCACCTCAGCCGCGGCAGGACCCGGGGCATGCGCGTCAAGAAGCGCCGCACGGTCGCGACGTCCGCTCCCCAATAGTCGTGATTGCCCGCCACCAGATACACCGGCGCCCGGAAGGCCCCGAGCAGTCGCTCGAGGTCGCCGGCGAGCCGCGGGGCCACGGACACGTCCCCGGTGAGGACCACGGCGTCCGGCGCCGCGGCGGCGATGCGCCGCGAAAGCCGGTCGACCTCGAGGCCGTCGACGCGGTCCAGGTGCACGTCCGTAAGCCAGGCCAAGCGCATGGGAGGCCGCTTAGTCGGACGCAGCGCGCGGCGCCAGACGGAGACGGGAACCGAAACCGAAACCGAAACCGAAACCGAAACCGAAACCGAAACCGAAACCGAAACCGAAACCGAAACCGAAACCGAAACCGAAACCGAAACCGAAACGGAAACGAAACCTCCCCCACGCATCTAAACACTGTTCACGCTCGCGCGTCTTGCGCGACACTCCCCTCGTGACCACCGCTCTCCCCTCTTCGCGCCTCGCCGAGCCCCTGACGCTTCCCTGCGGGCACGTGATACCGAACCGGCTGGTGAAGGCCGCCATGAGCGAGGTGCTCGCCGACGCCGGCGGGTCGCCCAGCGAGGCGCTTTCACGGCTCTACGAGCGCTGGGCCCGCGGCGGGGCGGGGCTCTTGCTCACGGGCAACGTCATCTTCGACGCGCGCGGGCGAACGGAACCCGACAACGTGGTGCTTCCCGGAGGACGCGCGCACGAGGCGGAACTGGCCCGATGGGTGGAGAGGACCCATGCCGCCGGATCGCAGCTCTGGATGCAGATCAGCCACGCGGGGCGCCAGGCCTCGAATCAGGTCGTCGAGCGTCCCGTCGCGCCTTCCCCGGTAGGCGTGAAGGGCTTCGGGCCGCTCTTCCGCGTGCCGGCGGAGCTCGAGGCGGACGAGATCGAGCGCCTTGCCGACGGCTACGCGCTGACCGCCGAGACGGCCCAGCGCGCGGGCTTCGCCGGGGTGCAGATTCACGGCGCCCACGGCTACCTGGTCAGCCAGTTCCTGTCGCCGCGTACGAACCTCCGCCGCGATGCGTGGGGCGGCACGCCGGAGAAGAACCGGCGTTTCCTCTTGGAGATCGTCCGGCGCACGCGCGCTCGTGTGGGCTCCGCGTTTCCCATCGCGGTGAAGCTGAACAGCGCGGACTTCCAGCGCGGCGGCTTCTCCGAGGAGGAGAGCCTCGCCGTCGTGGAGGCGCTCGCGGAAGAGGGCATCGATCTCCTCGAGGTGAGCGGCGGCAACTACGAGAGCCCCGCCATGACCGGCCTCACCACGCGGGAGGGTGAGCTCCGGGCCAGCACCGCCGCACGGGAGGCGTACTTTCTGAGCTATGCGGAAGCCGTTCGCGCCCGAACGAGCGTTCCGATCATGCTCACCGGCGGCCTCCGAAGCGCCGAGGCCATGGCCGAGGTCGTCGCGAGCGGCGCGGCCCAACTCATCGGGATCGCGCGCCCGCTCTGCACGGAGCCGGACCTGCCGCGGGAGCTGCTCAGCGGTGAAAAGACCGAGAGCGCTCACCGCATGCCGCGCGTCGGAGTGAAGGCCGCCGACAGCATGCTGCAGATCTACTGGTACCGGCGGCAAATCCACCGGCTGGCGGCGGGCAAAGAGCCCGCCCCGGCCCTCTCCAAGTTCGGCACGCTCGGCGTGGCCGCCGCCGAGCAGCTCGGCTTCTCCCGGCCGCGCAACGGCAAAGCGCCCCTCGGCGCCTTTCACGTCGCCGAAGGCTGAGCCCTCAGAAGAGCTCGAGCTCGTCCTCGGGCGGGGGCGCGTTGGGGTCGCGGGGCGGCGCCGGGTCCGCGAGCGGCGGCCCCGGGCGCATGAGGACCTCGACGCTTGTCTCGCCTTCGGCCGGCACGTTCACCTCTACGCGCGTCTCTTCGTAGAGCGGGTGCCAGCCGTGGAGCACGAGGGGAATGCCCGCGGGAACCTCGATGGAGAAGGTCCCATCGGCGGCGCTCGTCGCGTGCGCCGGATGGAACATGACCACCACGTCCGCCCGACCGCAGGCCGCGCCAAAGCCCCCACAGTCGAGGCTGAGGTTTCCGCCCCGCTCGAGGGGGTTCGAGCGCCGCTCACCGAGGTTCATGGACTGCTGGAACGGACTCCGCCCGAAACGCGGAAAGTACGGGTAGTCCGTCGCGTTCGCGATGGTTACCGTGTCGCCCTTGGTCGCCGTGAGGAAGGCCGGTCGCAGGCGGCAGTCTTCGATGGTCACCACGTGCTCGACGGGCTCGCGGCCGGGGATGGCGCCGTCCACGATGCCCAGGGCCTCGAGAAAGGCCGGCCGATGCTCGGCGGGCGTGGTCAGGGTCAGGGCCACGTTGCCCAGCACGCGCTCTTCGCCCAGCGGCGTGGGACGCCGGTCCCCGGTCTTTGGCGGCGCGCACACCTCGGGCCAGGTGCCCGCACTCTCTCGACCGTGAATCAAGGACGCCGGGTAGAGCGGAACCTCCGCGTCGTCGACGAGGCGCACGACACCGCGCAGCGTAGCGAGGGCGGGCGACGGCTCCGCGGGCGTCACGACCTCTACCGCCGCGCCCTCTTCCTCGGCCCGAGACCCGCAGCTTCCGCAGCCGGCCAGGACCCCGGCCAGCACCAGGGCGAAGCGCCGGCGCATTGCAGGGCTCCGCATCAGGCCCCGACGAGCTCCTGCGCGGCGGCGAGCGCCATCTCGAGGACCGTGCTCGGGAGCAGGCCGAGGTTCATCACGAAGATGGCCGAAGCGACGAGCGCGACCAGCACGTAGCCACTCTTCATGGGTACGGCGATGGGCGCCCCTTCCGCCGGCTCACGCATGAACATCAGCACCACGACGCGGAGATAGTAGTACGCCCCCACGGCGCTGGAGAGCACGCCGAGCACGGCGAGCCACACCCAGCCGCCGCCGGCCTGCACCGCCGCGTTGAAGACGTAGTACTTGCCGAAGAACCCCGCCGTGGGCGGGAAGCCCATGAGCGAGAGCACGCCGACGGCCATGGCCAGGCCCACGCCGGGGTGACGGCGACCCAGCCCCGCGAGGTCGTCGTAGCTGACCGCCTCTTTGCCCTTGGAGCCGGCGTAGACCAGCGCTCCGAAGGCGAGCGCGTTCGAGACCGTGTAGGCCGCGAGGTAGAAGAGCACGCTGCTCACGCCCAGCTCCGGGACGCGCGCGGCGGCGCCCAGGCCCACCAGCACGTAGCCCGTGTGTGCGATGGACGAGTACGCGAGCATGCGCTTCACGTTCGACTGACCGAGGGCCGCAAGGTTGCCGAAGACCATGGTCACGGCGGCGAGGCCCGCGAGCACCGGGGGCCAGCCCGCCGCCGCGCTCGTGCTGAGCGGGTCGCCGAAGCTGGTCATCAAGAGGCGCACGAAGACCGCGAAGGCCGCGGACTTCACGGCCACGCTCATGAAGGTGGTCGCTGGCGTGGGCGCGCCCTCGTAGGCGTCCGGCGTCCACATGTGGAAGGGAACGGCGCTCACCTTGAACGCGAGGCCCACGATCACGAGCAGGAGGCCGATCAGGACCAGCTTCGTGAGCGCCTCGCCGCTCGCCATGGCCTCGGCGATGCCCGCGAAGCCCGTCGCGCCCGTGCCCGCGTAAACGAGCGCCGAGCCGAACAGCAGGATGGCCGCGGCGAAGGAGCCGAGGAGGAAGTACTTGATGGCGCCCTCGGCGGCGCGGGCGCTCCGCCGGCGAAAGGCGATCATCGCGTAGACGCCAAGGGACATGGTCTCGAGACCGATGAAGAGCGTCATCATGTCCGCGGCGCGAGCCAGCACCATGGCGCCGAAGGCGCTGAAAAGCGTCAGGACGTAGAACTCGCCGCGCTCGAGGCCGTGCTCCCGAAGGTAGCCTCCGGCCAGCAGCGTCGAGAGCGCCGCTCCGAGGCAGATGACCACGTCGAAGAACGCGCCGAGCTTATCTACGGCGAGATAGCGCGTGACGAGCTCCGGCGCCGGAGCGACGACCGGGTCCATCAAGAGCACGTAGAAGCTGATGGCGCCGGAGAGCGTCAGCGTGACCGTGGCGGTCGTCGCCAGCTCCGCCCGCTCCTTTGCGAAGGCGTCCGCCAGCATGATGAGGAGCCCGCCGCCCAGGAGCAGCAGGAGCGGCGCGACACCGATCCACCAGCTCATCGTTCGCCTCCCGCGGCGCGCGCCGCACGCAGGACCTGCGGTCGAAAGCCGAGGTCCATGTCGAGTACCGGGTCCGGCGCGCCCCGGCGCCGAAGCCGTTCGCCGCGCACGGCGGCCCGGCCCGCTGCCTCGGCCGCGGCGGCCTCGGCAGCCATGCGGCGTGCGGCTACCGGCGCCTCGGCCGGCCCTTCCACCGCCGCGGTGGCGGAAGCAGCGGCCTGCACCGGCTGCCCCACTACGCGCAGCGTGTCGTCGTTCACCTGGTCGCGGTAGCGCTGGTTGAAGTCCGCGATGAAGCCCTCGACGGCCGGGGCCGAGGCGTCGAGGAACACGCTCGGGTTCACGCCCATGTAGAAGATGAGCACGAGCAGCGGCGCCACGGAGGTCCACTCGCGCCAGCCGAGGTCCGCGAGGCCTTCGTTTTCCTTCCGATTCACCGGCCCCCAGAACATCTTGAGCACCGCGTGAAGCATGTACACGGCGGCGAAGATCACTCCGGCCGCCGCGAAGAGCGTGTAGACGCCGCCCATGTCCCGAAAGCCAACGCCGTTCGGGTTGTTCGTGCTGACGAAGGTGCCGCTCATGATCATGAACTCACCGACGAAGCCGTTGGTCCCCGGGAGCCCGATGCTGCTCATGGACACGATGACGAAAACGAGCGCGTACCAGGGCATGACCTTGGCGAGGCCACCGAACTCGTCGAGGTCCCGCGTGTGGCGCCGCTCGTAAATCACGCCGACGAGGAGAAAGAGCGCGCCCGTGGAGACGCCGTGGTTGAGCATCTGCAGCAGCGCGCCATTCACGCCCTGGGGCGTCATGGCGAACATGCCGAGGGCGATGAAACCCATGTGGCTCACCGACGAGTAGGCCACGAGCTTCTTCACGTCCTTCTGCACCCAGGCCGCGTAGGCGCCGTAGAGGATGCCGATGATCGCGAGCACGGCGATGGTCGGCGCGAGCTCCTGGCTGGCCAAGGGGAAGAGCGGCATGGCCAAGCGAAGGAGACCGTAGGTGCCGAGCTTCAGCATCACCGCCGCCAGGATCACCGAGCCCCCCGTCGGCGCCTGCACGTGCGCGTCGGGCAGCCAGGTGTGGAAGGGGAACATGGGGACCTTGATGGCGAAGGCCACGGCGAAGGCCAGGAAGCAAAGGAGCTGCGCCTCGTAGGGCAGCACCAGGTTGCCGAGCTCGCGCAGGTCGAAGGTGATCGTGCCCGTGAGGCCCTCGTACTGGGCGACCACGTAGAGAATGGCCACGAGCATCAGCAGCGAGCCCACCATCGTGTAGATGAAGAACTTCACCGCCGCGTAGACGCGGTCCTTCCCGCCCCAGACGCCGATGATCAGGTACATCGGCACGAGCATCAGCTCCCAGAAGACGTAGAAGAGGAAGAGGTCGAGGGCGAAGAAGGCCCCGAGCATGCCGACCTCGAGGAGCAAGAAGGCGAAGGCATACTCCTTCACCTTCGTCGTGATGCTCGTCCAGCTCCCGAAGAGCGCGATGGGCGTCAGCAGCGTCGTGAGCAGCACGAGCCACAGCGAGATGCCGTCGACGCCGAGGCGGTAGCCGATGCCGAGGCTCTCGACCCAGCGCGCGTCCTCGACGAACTGGAAGGCGCCGGTCGCGTAGTCCGGCACGGACACGTGCTCGGAGCCCGGAAGCCGGCGCGCCAAGGCCTCACCGAGGGCGCCGGTAACGCTCGGCAGGAGCAGCAGCGAGAGCACGAAGTTCGTGACGAGCGTGCCGACGCTGAAGCGCCGGATCGTGTGGTGCCACTGGCGCGGCAGGAAGAGCAGCACCACCGCGCCGAAGGCCGGCACGACGAGGAGCAGCGTGAGGAGGTTGTGCTCGATCATCGCCCCGCTCCCGCGCGGTCGTTCTGGGCCAGCGGCGCCGCGGCCGGGGCCTCATCGGGGTCGAGGTCGAACTCGACGGTCTCCGTGGCGACGTTGCCGAAGGCGTTGCGCACCTGCACCCGCGCGCGAACGCGCGGCACGATGCGCATGGGCCGGCCACCGAGCGTGAAGCGGTCCCCCGCCGCGAGCGACGCACGGCCTTCCTCGTCAAGGCGCAGGCCGCGATGGTCGGCACCGTTGGGGCGCACGCTGAGGCTGCCGTCCTCCGCGAGCATGAAGGCCGGCTCGAGGCCCGCGAGCGGATCCGGCTCCGCCTCCGCCGGCCGAACGGGCTCCCAGGCAAAGGCCAGGAGGCTCGCGTCGAGGAGCGTCTCGCCGGGCGCAAGCTCCATGCGGTGCGAACGGCGGAGTTCGTCCTGCCACGCGAGCGTAAAGCCCACGTGGTCGTCTTCGTCGTAGCGGTGCTCCGCGGCCGTCGCGTCACCGAAGCGCTCCCCCGCCGGCGCGCTGCCCTCGAGGGTGATGCCCTCGGTGCTCTCGATGAACTGTCGCGTCCGCGCGAGGGCCTCGGCCGGGGGCGTCAGCGTATAGCGCCGGAGGCCCACGGGGGTCCCGAGGGCGCGCCGGTCATCGGGCCAGGCGTCGACGCTCGTGATCACGTTGCTGAGCCGCCGGGCGATTTGGTCGATGGCGCTTTGCTCGAGCTCCGCGCTGAGCACCACGGTGAGCGTCTCGGGCTGGAGCGGCACGTCGAAGGCCCCATCGGCATCCAGGTCCCAGCGGTACTCGTAGCCGAGGCCCGGGCCCGCGCTCAGGGCCACGGCCTCGGCGCCGGGCGTCACGTCGACGCGCGCGTGCGGGTAGAGGAACCACCAGCCGAGCACGCCGGTCCCCACCACGATGGCCAGGCCGTAGGCGTGCACGACGCCGACCTGAAGCCGCGTGAAGAGGTGACCGAGAAGCGCCGCCGAGCCGCTCGTCGCTCGTGTCAGCAGCGTGTCGACGAAGGTCCGGTCGACGCGGCCGCACTGAATGGCGATCCACTTGATGGGACCGAGCACCCAGCCCCCGTAGAACTCGTCCACGCGCCACTTGTCGAAGAGGAAGTGCGTGAGCTTGTTGTTCTTCGGCTCGTCGAGGGCCTTCACGCCGGCGCCCTTATAGTAAAGGAGCCAGGCCGCACCGATGCCTCCGAGCGCGACCGCCGTGCCCACGGCCATGGCCAGGATGTGCGGCGTGTGGGACTCGCTCTCGGGTACGGCGAGGTTCGTGATGGACGCCTCCATCCAGTGCTCCCACCAGTTCGGCAGGCCGAGCCAATGCGGCATGCCGAGGAAGCCGACGACCAGCGCGCCGAAGGCGAGCACGACCAGCGGAAGCGTCATGCTTCGCTCGCTCTCGTGCGGATGCGCCGCGTAGCCGTGGTCGTCGTGGGGCGCGTGGCCTCCACGCTCCGGGTCCTCGCCCTCCGCCGGCGCACTCCGGTAGCTGCCCTCGAAGGTGAGGAAGTAGAGGCGGAACATGTAGAAGGCCGTCAGGAACGCGCTCACGGCGAGCACGACGAAGACGAAGGCGCCCACGCTGCTCGGCAGCGCGGTCTCCTCGAGCCACACGTTCGCGGCGCCGACGAGGAGCTCGTCCTTCGAGAAGAACCCGCTCGTGGGCGGGAAGCCGGCGATGGCGAAGCAGCTGAAGAGGAAGGTCCAGCGCGTCCAGGGCTGGAAGCGCTTCATGCCGCCGAGCTTGAAGATGTCGGCGTCGCCGTGGGCGTGCACGGCGTGCATCACGCTGCCGGCGCCGAGGAAGAGGCAGGCCTTGAAAAAGGCGTGCGTGAAGACGTGGAAGAAGCCAGCCGCGAAGGCGCCGACGCCCACGCCGGCGAACATGAAGCCGAGCTGGCTCACCGTGGAGTAAGCCAGGATCTTCTTCATCTCGTGCTGCGTGATGGCGATGGTCGCGCCGAGGAACGCCGTGAGGGCGCCGACGACGGCGATGACGCTCATCGTGACTTCGCTCTGCAAGAAGAGCGGTGAGAGCCGGCAGCACAGGTAGATGCCGCTCGTCACCATGGTTGCCGCGTGAATGAGCGCGCTGACCGGCGTGGGCCCAGCCATGGCGTCCGGCAGCCAGACGTAGAGCGGCACCTGCGCGCTCTTGCCCGTGCAGCCGAGGAAGAGAAAGAGCGTGGCGAAGGTGGCTGCGTTGCCGAAGGTCAGGCCGCTCGACACGCCGGGGAACTGGAGGTCCTGGGACCCCATGACGCTCGCGTAGGCGTTGATGTCCGAGAACTCGAAGCTACCGGCGAAAGAGACGCAGGCGAACATGCCGATGAGCACGCCGAAGTCGCCGACGCGGTTGGCCCCCGGCGTGTCTCGCCAGAGCCCGCAGTCCCGCCGCACGATCGCGCGGACCGGAAGATCCAGCCCCGTCGCGGCCTCCACCGCGGCGCGTCCGATGAAGCCGGCCGCGCCGGTGATCACGATCGGCGCGCCGCTCATCGGGCCCAGTCCATCGGGTCGATCCGGGGACAGTCGGAGCGGATGCGGACGGGGGCGCCGGTCTCGCCGGCCTCCTGGATGGCCAGGGTCGTCTCGGTCAGGTGCAACGCGAAATCCCCGGAGAGGCGCGAGGCCCGTCCAGCGGCGATCGCCTCCAGCATCTCGGCCGGCCCCAGCGCGAAGTTCATGGCGGCGGCGCCGGTCCGGCCAACCTTCGGATGCGTCGGCTGTGGAAGCTTCAGGCGCCTGGCCAGCGGGCTTTCGACGAGGCGTCGTCGGACGCGGAAGCGTTTGCGGAACTTTACGGGGGTCGTGTTGTTCCACACCTCGTTCAGCTCCAGGGCGCCGTTGTCGCCGATGACCCGCAGGCTATGGTCATGGGGCGCGATGATCGAGCAGGTCAAACGGGCCACCATCCCGCTTTCGAAGAACAGGACCGCGACGGAGAAATCCGGGCCCGGATCGGGCG
>JBCCAW010000208.1:0-9232 GCA_039814655.1 Myxococcota bacterium
GGTCAACAAGGACCTCCGCGGGCTCTTCGAAGGCGCCACGGACGCGGAGACGCTGCATCGCAGCGCACGCCCGCAGGCCTGGGACCAGCGCCGTCGTCCGGACGTCGCGACGCAGGTCGTGGTGGACAACGCGGCCTCGCCCCGCTTCACCGTCGTCGACGTGTTCACGCGCGACGGTGTCGGCGTGCTGCATCACATCGCGAGCGCCCTTCATCAGGCGGGCGTCCGCATCGCGCTCTCCAAGGTGAACACGGAGGGGGAACGAGTGGCCGACGTGTTCTACGTGACCGATGAGCGCGGCGAGAAGCTGGCGCGGCCGCGCCGCGAGGCGCTGCGTGAGGAGCTGACGACGCGCGTGACGCGCATGCAGGCCGAGGAACGAGCCAGCGAGCGGCCCAGCGACGCGGCGCGCCGGGAAGGTGCCTCGTGAGCGCTCTCGCGCAGCGTGGCTGGCGCGCGGCGCTCCTCGCGACGCTCCTCGGCTGCGGCCCCGGGGCCGCGAGCAGCGCCTCGTCCGAGGGCAGCGCTGGAGGCGAGGACCCGGACGCAGAGGTCCGCTTCATGGACGAAGAGCCGGCGCCGCCCGAGCGGCATGCCGCGAGCCCAGCGGTCGCGGAGGCGGAGGCGCTGCTCGCGTCGGGGAACGTGGCCGACGCCGAGCGCATGCTCCGGGAGGCCGTCGCGGCGACGCCGGACGACCCGCGGGCCCAGCTCGACCTCGGCCTCGCGCTCGAGCTCCAGAACCAATGGGAAGAGGCGGAGGCCGCCTACCGCGCGGCCATCGCGCTCGACCCGGAGTTCCCCGAAGCGCTGAACAACCTCGGCGTGCTGCTCCGTGACGAGGAGCGGCCGGAGGAAGCGGCGGCCATGCTCCGCCGCGCCGTCGCCAGTGACCCGCGCTACGGGGAGGCGTGGCTGAACCTCGCCCTCGCCCTCGAAGAGAGCGGGGACGACGCGGCGGCGCGCGATGCCTATCGCGAGGCCGTACGCTTCCTCCCCGAGGACGCCGCGGCGCGGGCCAACTTCGGCTTGCTCCTGGTGCGCCTGGGCGAGCGCGATCCGGCGGCCATCGAGCTGACCCGGGCCCTTCGCCTGGCCCGGCTGAGTGGCGACGCGGCCACGGCCGCGGCCGTGGGCAACGGGCTGCGCAGGATCGGCGAAGGGGCGAGCGCGACGCGGGCTCTGACGCTGGCCATCGAGCTGAACGGCGCGACGCCGGCGCTCCTCGCAGAGCGGGCGCTGGCAGAGAACGCCGCGGGGGAAAAGGCTGCCGCGGAGGCCTCGCTCGCCGCGGCCCTCGAGCTCGATGGCGGCTTCGCCATGGCCCACTACCTCCTCGGCGGTCTCAAAGCCGGCCGCGGTGCCTACGCGGAGGCCGTGGTGCACTACGAGAGCTACCTGCGTCTCGCGCCTCGGGGAACGCAAGCGGAGCGGGCCCGCGAGCGGCTGAGGGCTGCGCGGTCGCGCGCGAACCGCTGAGCGGCTCTCCCGAGGACGTCTGGGGCAAGGCTAGGGCTCCGGGAGCCGCTCGGGGCGCTTCTCTTGCCCCACGAGGTAGACCTCGTAGCTCTCCGGACGGACGGCCTCGGGGCGCATGGTCCGTACGCGCTTGAACACGCGCTTGAGCGCGGCGCGGCCTTCGTCGAAGTCCTCCCCCTGGAAGATCTTGCCCACGAAGGCCCCGCCGGGCTTGACCAGCTCGGCGGCGGCGTCGACGGCGACGCGGAAGAGCTCGTAGCTACGGTACATGTCCGCGCCGCGCACCCCCGTGGTCTTCGGCGCCATGTCGCTCAAGAGCACGTCGAAGGCCCCGCCGAGGCTCGCCGTGTCCAGCATCCGTGCGTCACCGACGCGCAACTCGAGCCACGCCTGGAGGGCCCGCTCCACGGCGTGCGGCTGGAGGTCGAGACCGATGACCCGGCCGCGCGGACCCACGCGCTCCGCGGCGTAGAGACTCCAGCTCCCGGGCGCCGCCCCAAGGTCGAGCACGCGCTGGCCGCGCCGGAGCAAGCTGACGCGCCGGTCGATCTCCTGCAGCTTGTAGACCGACCGCGCGGGGTAGCCTTCGGCCTTCGCCCGGTGGCCGAAGGCGTCTTGCTCCCGTCGCGGGGTGCTGCTGCCGCGCTTGGGTCGCCCGCGCGGCGGCGCCTTTTTCTTGGCCGCGGAACGGCGAACGCCGGGGCTGCCTCGGCTGCCCCGGCGCTTCGGGCCGCGTGAGGCGGCCATCGCCGTCAGGCCTGAGCGGCGGCGAGGGCGGCGTTCCGCTTCGCGCGCTTGGCGCCGGTGCGCACCAGGACCACGCCCTTGCGGGGCCCGGGCACGCTTCCCTCGACGAGAAGGAGGCCTTCTTCCGGCAACACCTTGGCGACCTTCAGGCTCATCACGGTGACCTTGCGGTTGCCGTGCTGACCGGCCATTCGCTGGCCCTTGAAGGTGCGGCCCGGCGTCATGTTCATGCCGATGGAGCCGCCGTGGCGCTGGTACTCGTGCGCACCGTGGGTGGCCTTGTAGCCCGCGAAGTTGTGGCGCTTCATCACGCCCGTGAAGCCTCGCCCCTTGCTCGTCGCGGACACGTCCACGTACTGGCCCTCGCGGAAGATGTCCGCGAGCGTGAGGGTCTGCCCGACCTCGTAGCTTTCGAGGGTCTCGGCGGAGACGCGAATCTCCCGGACCACCTTGGGCACGTCCTGGCCGAGCTTGGCGTAGTGGCCCGCCGTGGGGCGGTTCACGTGCTTGGTCTTCGCGGCTCCGAAGCCCAGCTGCACCGCGCTATAGCCGTGCTTGTCCGCCGTGCGCTTGCCGAGCACGACGCAGGGCCCGAGGGCCACCACGGTGACGCGGCGCACCTCGCCGTCGTCCGTAAAGATCTGGGTGTTGCCGACTTTCGTGCCGAGGAGACCGGGGTTCTCGTTCATGAGGGAGCTCGCAGCGGCCACGGGGCCGCGAAATGAAGGGCCGCAAGGGTAGGCGAGGCGGGCCGGGCGTCAAGCCGGCGCAGGCGCTCCCGTTTTCGGAGGCGCCATCCCGAAGACGCGGCAGGCATTGCCCGTCGTGCGCCAGCGCAGCTCCTCCGGGTCGTCACCGCGGAGCGCGGCGACGAAATCGGCCGTTTGCGCCACGAAAGAGGGCTCGTTGCGCTTTCCTCGAAAGGGCGTCGGTGCGAGGTAAGGCGCGTCCGTTTCCACGAGGATCGCGTCCGCGGGCAGCGCCTTCGCCGCGCCCTGGATGGCTTCGGCGCTCTTGAAGGTGACGATGCCGCTGAAGCTCGACACGAAGCCGAGGTCGAGGGCCGCTTTGGCGAAGGAGGCGTCCTCGCTGAAGCAATGAATGATGCCCCCCACGTCCCTCGCCTTCTCCTCCCGGAGAATGCGCAGCGTATCGTCAGCGGCGTCCCGGGTGTGCACGACGATAGGCTTCTGCACCTCGCGGGCCAGGGCGATCTGTCGCCGGAAGTGTGCCTGCTGCCGCTCCCGAGGCGCGTGGTCGTAGTAATAGTCGAGGCCCATCTCGCCGACGGCGACGACGGCGTCTTCCCTGGCAAGGCCGTCGATGGCGTCCCAGAGCGCCTCGCCGTCCGCCGCATCGAAGGCGTCGGCGTCGTGCGGGTGCACGCCGATGGTGGTCACCATCCAGTCGGCATGGGCCTGCTGCACCTCGAAGGCCGAACGCACGTCTTCGAGGCTGCGTGCGCAGCCGATGGTGCAGATGCGCCAGAGCCCCGCCTCGCGAGCCCGGCCGATGACCGCGTCCCGGTCACCGTCGAACTTGCGATGGTCGAGATGGCAGTGCGTATCGAAAAGCGGCGCGCCCATGGCGGGAAGGTGGGCCCGGGCGAGGCCCGGCGCCAGCGGTCCCGGAGACTGGCGGCCGTCCGCGGGCCCGCGCGCGCTTCAGCGCGGCGACTCCGGGGCCGCGAGCGCGTCGAGCGCTTCGTCCAGGATCTCCCGCGTGCCTCGGCGCCGGCGCCGGAGACGCTCGATGGCGGGCCGGAGGCCCACCAGCCCTAGCCTTCCGGCGGCTTCCGCGGCGTAGTCCCGACCGGAGCCGCGCCAGCCGGTCAAAACGGCCCGGAGCACCTCTTCCCCGCGCGCGTCGCCGGCGTGCCCGAGCGCGGCGCCGCAGGCCGCGCGCAGGAGCGAGGGCGTGAAAAAGGCCGCGGCCGTCGCGGCGAGCGCGTCGCGCGTGCGTTCCTCGAGGCCCCGGGCTCCGGCCAGCGTGCCCAGCGCTTCCGTGGCTTCGAGGGCGCGTCGCCGGTCGCGGCGGCTGATGGCCGCGGCGCGGAGGTCGCTTTCGCCCCGGGCGTCGCCCATCTCGCCGAGGCCCCAGGCGGCCGCGTAGGCCAGCTCCGCGTCGGCGCTGAGCAGCGAGTCCGCGAGCGCGTCGGCCCCCTCGCCGAGCTCGCCCAGGCCCCGCGCCGCCGCGTAGCGGACCTCCGGGTCCGGGTCCGCGAGGCGACCGGGGAGCCGCGCCGCTGCAAAGCTCGGCGCGTGCGCCACGAGGCCGACCAGGGCCAAAAGCCGGACCTCCGGCCGCGCGTCGTCCGCGAGGGCGACGAGGTCCTCCGCCGGCTCGGGTGAGAGCGCCGCGAGCGCCCGCACGGCGGCCTGGCGTACCTCCCCGTGCGGGTCGTCCACGGCCCGGCGGGCGCGCTCCGCATCCTCCGTGTGCGCGAGGTCCGTCAGCGCGTCGAGCGCCGCAGCGCGCACGGGCCCGAGCGGGTCCGCCAGGAGCTGGTGCAGCGCCGCGCGCGCATCGTCATGGCGCGTGGCCGGCGCGTCGCCGAGGGCCTGCGCGGCCGCGAGGCGAAAGCGCGGGTCCTCGGCCCCCACGTCGCGGAACGCGGCCTCCAGGCTCGGACGAAGCGGCGGGAGCAGCACCGGTCAGCTCACGCGGGCGCCGGGCGCCATGCCCTCGGCGACCTCGACGACCGTCAGGCCGTCGTCGTCGCTCGCCGCGAGCACCATGCCCTGCGAGGCAAACCCCATGATCTTCCGCGGGGCCAGGTTCGTGACCACCACCACGCGCTTGCCGAGCATGGACGCGGCGTCGTAGTGCGGCCGGATACCGCTCAGGATCTGCCGCGGCGCGTCCTCGCCGAGGTCCACCTCGAGGCGAAGCAGCTTGTCGCTCTTGGGCACGGCTTCGGCGGCGCGGACGAGGCCGACGCGGAGCTCCACCCGGAGAAAATCGTCGAAGGCGATGGTCCCCTCGGGGAGCGGCTCCTTGGCCTTCTTGCTCTTCTTCGTGGCCTTGGGTTCCGGTGCCGCGTCGCTCGCCGGTCGGCCCTCCGCGTCGAGGCCGAAGGACGCGAGCAGCTTCTTCTCCTCCTTGGCGTCGATGCGCGGGAAGAGCGCCTTGTCCGGCGCCGTATTCCCGCCGGCCTCGAGGCCGCCCCAGGCCGACGGCCAGGCGTCGTCTCCCGGCGCGAGCGGCGCGAGGCCGAGCTGCCGCCTCAGTCCCGCGCTCTTCGAGGGCATGAAGGGCGCGATCATCACGCTCAGCCAGCGGAGCGCTTCGAGCACCGTGTAGGCGACGGTGCCGAGGCGCTCGGTTTCACCCTGCTTCGCGAGGGCCCAGGGCGCCGTCTGGTCCACGTAGCGGTTCGCGGCGCCGACGAGCTCGAAGATGGTGTCGAGGGCGCGGTAGGGCGCGATGCCCTCGAGGTGCGCGGCGGCCTCTCGGGCGACGCGCTCGGCCGTCTGCCGGAGCGCCTCATCCACCTCTTCCGCTGGCCCGGGGGCGGGAATCACACCGCCGAGGTTCTTCTTCACGATGCTCGCGATTATGCGGTTCAGCAGGTTGCCGAGGCCGTTGGCGAGCTCGCCGTTGTAGCGGGCGATGAGGTTCTTGTGGCTGAAGTCGCCATCCTGGCCGAAGGCGACCTCACGCATGAGGTAATAGCGCACGACGTCGGCGCCGAAGGCGTCGACGAGGGGCCCCGGCGGGATGAAGTTGCCGTAGCGCTTGCTCATCTTCTGGCCGTTGATGGTCAGCCAGCCGTGGGCCCAGATCTGCGTCGGGAGCGGAAGCCCGGCGCTCATGAGGAAGGCCGGCCAGTAGATGGCGTGGAAGCGGAGGATGTCCTTGCCGACGATGTGGATCTTCGTCGCGTCCTCTCGCCAAAAGGTGTCGTAGAGCGGCGCCTCCTCGCCCTCGCGCTTCGGACCGCCGAGCGCGGAGATGTAGTTCGTGAGCGCGTCGAGCCAGACGTAGGCCACGTGCGCGTCGTCGCCGGGGATGGGGATGCCCCAGCGGAAGCTCGTGCGGCTGATGCTCAGGTCACGGAGCCCTTGCTTCACGAAGCTCTTCACCTCGTTGAAGCGCCCCTCCGGCTGCACGAAGCTGGGGTGCGCCTCGTAGAAGGCCAAGAGCCGGTCCGCGTAGCCCGAGAGCTTGAAGAAGTAGCTGGGCTCGCTGACCCGCTGCACGCTCTTCTTCGTGACCTCGTCGAGCTCGTCGTACTCCTTGTCCGTGATGAAGGCCTCGTCGGCCACCGAGTACCAGCCCTCGTAGGCGCCGAGCACGATGTCGCCGGCGGCCTTCATGCGTTCCCAGATCGCCGCCACGCGCTCCTTGTGCCGCGGCTCCGTGGTCCGGATGACGTCGTCGAAGGCGCAGTCGAGCTGCTCGAAGGCCTCGCGGAAGGGCGGGCTCATGCGGTCGACGAAGGTCTGCGGGTCCTCGCCCAGCTCCTCCGCGCGCTTTTCGATCTTCTGCCCGTGCTCGTCGCTGCCGGTCAAAAAGCGCACCGGGCGGCCGCGAAGTCGCTGGTAGCGCGAGAGCACATCGGCCGCGACCGTCGAGTAGGCGTGGCCCACGTGGGGTTGGTCGTTGACGTAGTAGATGGGTGTCGTGACGTAGAAGGGCGTCGTCATCGGGTCTCGTCCTCGTCGCGGGCGGCGCAGCCTACGCCCCGGGCCCGCTCGGCGCATGGCCTTTGCCACGTGTAGGGTCCCGGCGGTGTCCTCCCGTCCCGACGCTCCGGAGCTCGCGTGGCTCTGGCCCACGCCGCTCTTGCGTCGCCGCTTTCCGGGCTCCGAGGCGCTCAACGCGGACCTCGCGCGCACCTTTCTGCGCTTCCGCGACAAGCAAATCGCCCGAGAAAAGGCCGCCGCAGGGCCCGTGTACGCTTCTCCCGACGACTTATTGAAGCGCTTCCAGAAGAAGGCGCTGCGCGATCTGTTCGCCTTCATCGGCGATGCGGTCTTCGAGCTCGCTCGGGCGGCGAACGAACACGCCTGGAAAGGCATGGAGGCACCGCAGCTCCGCGTCGCCATCGCCGGCGCGTGGTTCCAGATCCAAAACGGCTACGGGAGCCACGGCGTGCACAGCCATGGCAACTGCAGCTGGTCCGGCGTGTACTACGTGCAGAGTGACCCGGAGCCCGTGCGCCGGGCCCACGCCACGCTCGGTGAGCAGAACGGCGTGCTGCGCTTTCACGGGCCGCGCTTCGAACGCCTCGCCGGCGCCCACCAAGACCTGGGCAACCTCTACCTCCAGGACAGCGCCCTCGACGTCGCGCCGGAGCCCGGGGGCCTCGTGGTGTTTCCGAGCTGGCTCCCGCACGAGGCGCTCCCCTACGACGGCACCCTCGACCGCATCGCGATCAGCTTCAACGCCGTGCTCGAGGGGGCCGTACGCGGCGCCGCGCCGGGCTACGGCTTCTGAGGTCCAGGCGCGCGCTGATAGGGTCCGGCACATGTCCGGAATTCGACGCGCTGCTTTCCTCCTCACGCTCCTTCTTCCCGTGGCCTGCGGTGACGACGGCGCCGGCGACCCCACGAGCGCGTGCGCTGCCGCCGTGCCCGAGGCGCTTCGCAGCTGCCTGGGCGACTACGGCCGGGGCATCGCCCGCTGCTACTCCGAGGACGGCGGGCCCTGCGCCGAGGGCGACGCCTCGCTGGCTGCGGCGCTCGCGGACATCGAGGCCGCCGTCACCGCGAGCTGCGGCGACGGAGAGCTCTTCGGGCTCAGCGCCAGCGCCGTCGTGGGCCGGGTGCAGAACGCCTGTAGCTCCGAGGCTTCGTCGGCGGCCTGGCGCGCTTATGGCGGGCCGCAGGGGGCCGCCTGGGCCAGCGCCGACGTGACGGGCCGCGCGTGCCTCAGCGCCGTGCACAACGCCTCCATCGCTCAGCTCGACGCGGACGTCACGGCGCTCGCCGCCTGCGCCGCCGGGGACGGCTGCGAGGGCCTGGCGAACGCTCGCCGGGCCAACGCCAACGTGGCCGAAGCGGCCATCGGTGGGGCCTGCCGCTTCCTCGACGACCTCGCCGCCGTCACGCCGGATGTCGTCGCCGAGCGCGTGGCGCTCCAGGCCGATTGCGCGACCGCCGCCGCCATCGACGATACGGCGGGCCTCGGCCTCGAATGCGGTCCGAGCCATGCGCAGTTCGACGCGCCCGACGGCGAGTGGACCTTCGTGCCCGTCGACGGGGACCAGTGGGGCACGGCCTGCGGTGACGGGAGCCCCTACGGCTTCTTCGTGCGCTTCCCGAACGCCGGCGGTCGCCTCGATCGCCTCGTCATCGCGCTCCAGGGCGGCGGCGTCTGCCTCTTCGAGGGGGACTGCCGGGCGCGCTTCGAGGGCGAGGCCCGCGGCCTCTTCCGCGCGGACGCCGAGGAAGACGCGCCGCTCGGCGGCGGCATCGGAAGCGACGACCCGAACGTGAACCCCTTCGCCGAGTGGACCCGCGTTTACCTGCCCTACTGCAACCAGGACGTCTTTGCCGGCGGGGGCGAGGACGAGGTCTTCGGGGACCTCACGGTGAAGCGCTTCGGCGCCGTGAACCTCCGCTCGGCCCTGCGTATGGTCCGCGACGTGCTCTGGCAGAAGCTCGACGACGCCGGAGGCGCGGGCTTCCGGCCCGACGAGCTCGTCGCCTTCTTCGGCGGCTTCAGCGCCGGCGGCTACGGCACGCTCTACAACTACCACTGGATGCTCGACGACCTGCAGTGGCCGCGCACCATCGCGTTCCCCGACGCGGGCCTCGGCCCGGACAACGGCATGGTCGAGGGCGTGGCGGCCGTGGGGGTCGTGAAGCTTCCGCTGTGGGGAACGCGCAAGAACCTCCCGCCCTACTGCTTCACGCCAGACTGCGCCGTGGGGCCCGTCGCCTTCGAGGCGCTCTCGCCGCGGCTCCTGCAGGTGCCCGAGCAGCAGGTGCTCTTCTTGAGCAACCAGTTCGACGCGACGGCGAGCGGCGACGCCTTCTTCGAGACCCCCGGCGACTAC
>JBCCAW010000849.1:0-1667 GCA_039814655.1 Myxococcota bacterium
AATGTATTGGTTGTGTCGACCTGACAATTAGATAGAAGTTAACCCTTCGAAAATCACGAAGGTCACCATAGGCGGCTATTGACGGTAGTTGGCCGCAGCCTTCAGTTTGGGGACGTCGCCAGCTAGCGATGCCCTCAGTTCAGGGCGCCAAGCCGGGACGGGGGAGCCCCACATGTCACTTTTTCAGATCATGGAAACCGCGGAGTCGCTGCTTCAGCTCGACCCCATTCGCACCTACCCGCAGCGCGGCGCCGAGCAGGTGGCCAAGGCCGTGCGCGCTTCGGCCTTTCGCCTGGAGCGAAACGGTAAGGACGCGCTGCTGAGCGATCCCGCGCCGGTGCCGGGGACAGAACCCGCGGTCTCCCTGGCGCTCCGGAGCGGCCGAGAGGTCGTCGGAACGCTCCATCTCTTCCTCGCCGACCCGAACGAGAGCCGGCTCGGGGAAGACGAGATGCGCGTGGCCCGCTGGGGAGCCCGCATCTTCGCCCGGGGCATCGGCTACACGACGCGTCTCGCCACCGAGGGTGGGCGCCGCTACGGAGAAGCGGTCGAAGTTGCGCTCAAGCGCGCCCCGCTCACGCCGCGTGAGCGGGACGTGGTCGGCCTGCTGGTTGGCGGCTCGAGCACCCGCGCCATCGCGGAGACGACGGGTCTCACCGTGTCGACGGTGAACACCTACCTCAAGCGCATCTTCTCGAAGCTCGGGGTGCACTCGCGCGTCGAGCTCATCGCCCGCATGGCCGGCACGGCACCCATGCCCGAGCATCCCGGCGCCCACGGCGCCACGCCCAACGGCGTGGCCTCCCCCGCCGAGTAAGCCCGAGCGCGGCCCCCACCGCACCCGACTACCCTCCCCCACGAAACGGGCGGCGAACCCACGTTCGCCGCCCGTTTGTTCATCCACAACGGGGACGGACCCGACCAACCGAACAAACGCCCCCATTTCCCAAGTCATTTCGGGCGCGCAAAGGGGACGGACCCGACTAACGGAACCAGAGCTCGAAGCTCAGTCCCGGGTCCAGGAGCCCGAACGGCCGCCCTTCTTAGAGAGCAGCCGCGCCGCCTCGATGCTCATGCCGCGATCCACGGCCTTGAGCATGTCGTAGACCGTGAGCGCCGCGACCGTGGCCGCCGTGAGCGCCTCCATCTCCACGCCGGTGCGGTCCCGGCAGCGCGCAGTAGCCTCGATACGGAGCCGGTCGGCCCCCTCGGGCTGGAGCTGCACCTCGACCCCCGTCAGCGCGATCTGGTGGCAGAGCGGGATAAGCTCGGGGACGCGCTTGGCCGCCTGGATGCCAGCGATGCGCGCCGTCGCCAGCACGTCGCCCTTGGGGGCCGTACCCGCCCGGAGCAGCGCCATGGTCGCCGGCGCCATGCGCACGAAGGCTTCGGCCCGCGCTTCCCGCGCCGTGACCGCCTTCTCTCCCACCTCGACCATGTGCGCGTGGCCTTCGGCGTCGAGGTGCGTAAGCCCGTCGGGATGCGAATCGCCCATCGGCGAAGCCTGCCACGGAACTTGACCCGAAAGGCGCGAACGCCCATCCCGGCCGCGGGTGAGCGCAACGGACGAGCCCGGCGGCCCACCGCCCACGGACACCCCTACCGGTGGGTTGGGGAGCCCACCGGCCAATAACTCCGGTGGGTTGGGGAGCCCACCGGCGAGCAAC
>JBCCAW010000052.1:0-17085 GCA_039814655.1 Myxococcota bacterium
CCGACCCGGCGCCTCGACGCTCCCTTCCCTCCGCTTCGGTGACTCAGCCGCTGCAGCGAACGGTCACCGCTCGGTGCGCCACTCCCCCCGCGGGCGCCTCGTAGCGATCGGCGTGCGCGATGGCGCCGTTCAAGTCCTCGCCCTCCACGAGGCCGACGCGCATCCCCTGCGCCCCGCGCAGCCGAAGGGTCAGGCTCTCGCCTGCCCCGATCCCCCCCACGCGCTCCCACGGTCCCCCGTCCGCGGGTGCCACGAAGACCTGCCGCCGGCAGTCGCCGTCGACCGCGTAGAGGACCGTGAGGCCCTCACCGGCGCGGTCTTCGACGGTCCCGCGGCGCGCATCGGACGCCGGCTCCGCGGCGCGGGCCGGAAGCGCCAGACGCACACCGAGCGCCGAGCCGAAGAGCGCCACGACGGCGACGAGCACCAAGCGCCGGGCGGCGCTCCGGGCCGCCACCGGCACCTGGCTGATGCGGCTCGGGCGGCGGTGCTCGTCACTGGATAGGTGGGTGTCCTCGGTCATCGGCGTGTGTCTCCCCGCGGCTCCCGGCCGCTCGCTACGGGGGTGCCAGACGCCAAGGGCCGAGAATCGATCACGCTTTATTGAAAAAATCCGTCAGGGGCGCACAGCAAAGGACGCCTCGAGAGCCTCGAGAGCGGCTTCGAAGCGGGAAAAATGCTGCGATATCAGCGATTTTATCTGGGGGTGGCGAAGGCCCGCCGCGAGAAAGACGTCGCGCTGGGAGGCGCGTTGGTCGGTGCGGAGCCGGTCCCGAAGCCCCTCGTCCAGCTCCCCCAGCGTCGCCAACACGTCCAGATCCCGCTCGACGCGCTCCCCCAGGAGCGCGTCGAGCCAGCGAAGCAGCCGCCCATAGCCTTCGAAGCCCCGCTGGGCGGCGTGGGCCGGCGAACGCTCGCGCAGCACCGCGAGGCGCCGGAGCGCCACGCGCCCGTGCACCGCCTGCTCCTGCCAGTGCGCCTTGAGCAGCCGGCCGAAGCAAGGGTCGCGCTCCCCGGGGTCGCGCTGGCTCCGCCCGTAGTGCTCTTGCGCCAGGAAGCTCACGTGGGCCGCGAGGAGCGCCACGGCCAGCGGCTCTTCGCCGAGCACCTGCACCGCCCGCTCGAGGGTCCCTTCCGGCCGGGGAAGCGGCGCCCGGAAGCTCGTCTCCACGGCCGCGCGGAAGCGGTCGAAGAGCACGAGGTGCTTCGCCTCGCCCTCCGCCACGCGGAGCACGGCCCAGAAGTCCTCGGCATCCTCGAAGAGCGCCGGCCCCGCGGAGCCGAGCAGCGGCGGCAGCACGGCCCGCTTCAGAAACCCCATGACCTCGAGGTAGCCGTGGGCGCGAAGCTGGTTGAGCGCGAGGCCGAGGCGCGCGTGCGGACGCACCACGGCCGCGTCGGCGTGCACCAGCCCCGTGGGGAGAAAGGGACGGCCGACATCCAGCAGCTCCACCCCGGCGGCGACCTCCTCGAGCTCCCAACGCACCCGGTCCGCGGCGGGGATGACCGATGCGAGGGAAGACACCATCGGCCAGAGGATAGCGCCCGCGGCTCGCGCGGCGGATGGTTTAGGCTCGCAACGTGGCCGTCCCTCCCTCGCGCGTCTCATCGGAGACCCAAGGCAGCGCCGTGGCAGACCTCCGCGCGGGGTACTTTGCGCCAGGCGACGACCTCGAGCGTGACGCAGCGCGACGCGCCGTGCGCCGCGGCCTCTTCCACGACGCCGGCCCCCCGCTTCGCCTCGGCCGCTACGAGCTCCGGCAGAGCCTCGGCGCCGGCGGCATGGGGACGGTATTCGAAGCGTGGGACCCGGAGCTCGCCCGGGACGTGGCCGTCAAGGTGCTCCGCGTGGACGCCACGCGCGCGGACGCGGACCTGCTCGCCGAAGCGCGCGCCGTGGCCCGGGTGCTGCATCCGCACGTGGTCACGGTCTTCGACGCGGGGCTCTGCGATGACCGGGTCTTCGTCGCCATGCAGCTCGTGCGCGGCCGCTCGCTCCGGGAGTGGCTCGCCAAACCGCGGCGCGTCGAGGCCGTCTGCGCGGTGCTCGCCCAGGCCGCGAGCGGCGTCGCCGCGGCGCACGAAGCCGGCGTGCTCCACCGGGACCTCAAGCCCGACAACATCCTCATCGACGAGAGCGGCTGTGCCCTCGTCGCGGACTTCGGCCTCTCACTGGCACTAGGGGCCGAAGGCGACGGGGAGCGACTGCAGGATGGCACCGTGCGCGCCGGGAGCGTGGCCGGGACGCCGCCCTACATGGCGCCGGAACAGTTTCTCGACGCGCCGCAGGATGCGCGCACGGACCAGTGGAGCTTCTGCGTCACGCTCTTCGAAGCGCTCCTCGGCTGCCTGCCCTTCCAGGGCGCAAACGTGGTGGCGCTCCGCGAGGCCGTGCTCACCCAGCGCCCGACGCTGCCCGTGGCTGCCGCGTCGCTCCCGGAGCCCCTGCAGGCCATTCTCGCGCGGGGCCTCGCCAAGGACCGGCGCGACCGCTTTCCGAGCATGACCGTGCTCGCCGAGACACTCGAAAAGGCCGCCGGCGCCATCGAGCGGCTCTCGGCCCTGCCCGGCGAGGTCTTCGCGCCCGCCTCAGAGCTGGCCGGCTACGTGAACGCCCTGCCCGCAGGCCTCGACAGCTACCCGGAGGCGCGCGCCGAGTCGCTCTTTGCGCGCCTCGCCCTCGCGCGAGTTCCTGCCCGGGCGCTGCCGGACCACCTCGCGCCGCTCGGCGACGCCGCTCGGCGCGGGGAGCCGATGACGCTCGTGCATCTGAACGCGCTGCTGCTCGCGCTTCACGAGAGCCGGCCCGGGGCGACGCTCTTCGAATGGCAGGAGCGCGCCGCAGACATCGGCCGGGCGCTGGCCGCCCTCGCCTTCGCCCCGCTCGGCCTCGCGCCGCCTGCGTCGCCGGCCTTCGTGCCTGCGCTCCTGGCCGGGGTCCGGGCGCGCCTCGAGGGAGCCACGCTCGCGTGCATCGACGAAGGCATGGGCACCGCGCGGCTGGAGCTCACGACCCCGCCGGGCGTCATGCATCCCATCGGCGCCGTGGCCCTCGCCGAGGGGCTGCGCGGGCGCATGGTCGCGACGGGCACGTCGACGGCGGACGTGCGCCTCCTCGGCGTGACGCCCGAGCGCACGCTCTTCGAGGCCCGCTGGAGCGCGAGGGCGCGCGCATGAAGGACCCGCGCGACGACCTCGCCTTGCTCGAGGCCTGGCGCGGCGGCGACGAACGCGCCGGCGCCGTGCTCTTCGACCGCTACTTCGATGCCATGCACCGCTTCTTCCGGAACAAGGTCGACCGGGGCGTCGAAGATCTCGTCCAGCAGACCTTTCTGGCCTGCGTGCGCAACAAGGAGAGCTACCGCGCCGAGGCGAGTTTCCGGACGTACCTCTACACCATCGCCCGGAGCCGGCTCTACGACGCCCTGCGCAAGAAGCAGCGCATGGGCGGCGAGACGGATCTGGCGTCGCGTACGCTCGCCGAGCTCCGCACCTCGCCGAGCACGCGCCTCGTGAAGCAGGAGGAGCAACGCATGCTGCACGACGCCCTCGAGACCCTGCCCCTCGAGCTGCACCTGGCCATCGAGCTCTTCTACTTCGAGGAGCTGCCGGCGCGGGAGGTCGCCCTGGCCCTGGGCATTCCCGAAGGCACGGTGCGCAGCCGGCTCCGGCGCGCGCTCGACAAGCTGAGAAAGCAGCTCGCGACGGGTGGTGACGCGGCGGCGCGACGCACGCTGGCTGGCCTCGACGCGCTGGCATCGCGCCGGGACTCGGAGCCCGGGTAGCGGGTAGGGTCCGGCCGTGAGCAGCATTCGTCAGCGCATCGCGCGCCTGGCCGAGCGACTGCCGGAGCCGAGCACGGAGACGACGCTCGGCGCCGTGGCCCTCGGCCTGCGCAACCGGCTGGTGCCGGAACCCGAAGTACCGCCGCTCGGGCCGGACGAGCGCCTCGAGGGGCGGACCGTGCTCGTCACCGGGGCCTCCGCCGGCATCGGCTTCGCCGTCGCCCAGCAGCTCGCCGCCCGCGGTGCGCGGCTGCTCCTGGCCTGCCGCTCGGGCTTTCCGGAGGTCGGCGAGGCGGTGAACGCAGCGGCGCGCTACGGCGGCTCGGCGACCATGCTCCATGTGGATCTGGCCGAGCTGGCGAGCATCGAAAGCCTGGTGCAGCGCCTCGGCGAGACGCTCGCCGGGGACACGCTCGACGCCGTGGTGCTGAACGCGGGCCTCGTGCCTTCCCGGGCCCGACGCACCGGCGCCGGCTTCGAGCTGATGTTCATGGTGAACTACCTCGCCAACCCGGCGCTGCTGCGCGGGCTCCTGGACGGCGGCCTGCTCCGGCCGGACGCCGCCCGACCGCCGCGCGTGGTCGTGGTCAGCAGCGAGACGCACCGCTCCGTGGAGCCCCGGGACCCGTCGCGCGTGGGCCACTTCGTCGACTACGGCGCGACGGGGAGCATGGCCGAGTACTCGCAGACGAAGCTGCTGCTCTCGGCCTGGGCCATGGACGAGGCGCGGCGGCACCGGACGCCCGCAGGCCAGCCGACGCTGGCCGTTTTCCACTGCTGCCCGGGCGCCGTCGCGACGAAGATCGCCCGTGACGCGCCTGCCTTCGTGCAACCGGCGCTGGACGCGGTGATGCGCCGGCTCTTCATGTCGCCGGAGGAAGGCGCCTTCCCCGTGACCTACCTGACCTGCGCCCGGGCCCTCGAGGGACGAAGCGGCGTCTACCTGCACGTGCGCACGGAGAAGCCGGCGGCGCCGGCGACGGAGGACGCAGCCTACGGCGCGGGGCTGCGCGCAGCGACCGCCGCCCTGCTCGAACGCGGTCACGCGCCGGGCGCGCCCGGGAGGAACTCATGAGCGACGATCCCAACGACGCCGTCGACGAGACGACGCGCGCTCGCCTGGACGAGGGAAAGACCTTTTCGGACTTCCTCGGCCGGCTGCAAATGGCGGCGGCGGCCATCGAGCGCTCGGCGCCGGAAGGCGATTACCTGACCAAGGCCGAGGGCTACCGCTACCTCTCACGCATCACGCGGGCGGCGCTCGAGACCTTCGTAGAGCACGCCGACCCGCGGGCGCCGGTGCTCCAGCGCGTGGTGCACGAGACGGCGAAGATGGGCGCCGACAACCCGGACAACTACTACCAAAACGCGGCCATCAGCGGCGCCTACCGCTACGTGCTCCGGGGCACGCGAGGAACGGTGCATTTCCTTCAGCTCTACACGCAGATCGGCGACTACGGCAAAGCCCGGGGCATGCCGCCGAGCGGGCGCCTGGACGCCGCGGAGCTGGTGGTGGAGGACGACGGCACCGTCGAGGTGCACATCGCCTGCGAACGGCCGGCGGGTGCCAAGAACTGGCTGCCCATGAAGCCGGACACGGGCACGCTGATCATCCGGCAGACCTTCATGGACCGCGCCCGGGAGTCTCTCGCGGAGCTCACGCTCGAGCGCCTCGAGGGCGACCCGCTCCCGACGCCGCCCAGCCCGGCGCAGATGGACCAGGGCCTGCTCCAGGCCGGCAACCTCGTGGCCGGCGCCGCCAACCTCTTCGCGGGCTGGGTGCAAGGCTTCCAGGAACACGCGAACCGCCTGCCGCGCTTCGACGACGCCGTGAGCACGGCCTTCGGCGGCGATCCGAACATCGCCTACTACCACTCCTACTGGGAGCTCGGCGCCGGCGAGGCGCTCGTCATCGACGCGGCGGTGCCCGAGTGCGAGCACTGGAACTTCCAGCTCAACAACCACTGGATGGAGTCCCTCGACTACCGCTACTACCGCATTCACGTGAACGCGGCGTCGGCGACCTACCGGCCCGACGGCGGCGTGCGCGTGGTCGTGGCGCACGAGGATCCCGGGCTGCCGCAGGTGAGCTACATCGACACCGTGGGGCATCGCCGGGGCACCATGTGCTGGCGCTGGTTTTTCTCCGAGACGCAACCCGAGCCGCATTGCCGCGTCGTGCGCCTGGCGGACGTGGCGGCGCTGCCCTTCGAGCCGTCGGCACCATGATCGCGTCGATGGCGCCGGCTCGATGGCGCCGGCTCAATGACCCCTCCCGCGGGACGTAGGAACGTTCGTGACCGGCCAGACCTCCCTCGACTACCGGCGCCCGCACCGGCCGACGCCGCTCCGGCTGGCCAACCGGCTCCGGCGCCTGCCCGGCGACGGGCGGCTGAGGGCCCAGGCGCTCCTCGCGACCGCGGAGCGCGCGGAGAAGCGCCGCTTCTCGGACCGGAGCTTCGAGACCGGGCTCCGCGTGCTCCTGGACAGCATCGAAGCGGAGGCGGCGCTGAGCGCGACGGGGCACGCCATCGTACGCCAGCGCCTCGTCACCTTGCTGCGTACGCGGCTGCGCGTGGAGGCGGCGGAGGAGAGGGACCCGGCGCGCTTCGAACGAGCGCTGCCCCGGCCGCTCATCATCTGCGGACTGCAGCGCACGGGGACCACGCTGCTGCAGCGGCTGCTCGCGGGGTCCGGGCTCCGGGCGCTCCAGGCCTATGAGGCCCTCGACCCGGTACCCGGGCCCGCGGGACCGAAGCGACGCCGCGCGCGTGTCGCCTCCCGAGCGCTCCGCTACATGGCGCCGGACTTCTTCGCCGTGCATCCCGTGGAGCCCGAGGGCGTCGAAGAGGACGTGTTGCTCCTCGATCTGCAGCTCCACAGCACGGTCCCCGAAGCCACGCTCCGCGTGCCCAGCTACGCCGCATGGGTGGAGTCCCAGCCGGCCACGCCGGCCTACGCCTACGCGAGGAAGCTCCTGAGCGGCCTCGGCGGCGGCGAGCGCTGGGTGCTCAAGTCGCCGCACCACCTCGAGTTCCTCGAGGCGGCGAACGCGGTCTTCCCGGACGCGGTCTTCGTGTGGACGCACCGGAACCCGCGCGTGACCGTGGCGAGCTTCGCGTCGATGGTGGCGCACGGGCGCGGCGTGTTCAGCGACGCCGTGGACCCGCGGGAGATCGGCCGGGATTGGCTCCGGAAGATCGCGCGCATGACCGAGCGGGGCCTTCGCGCCCGGGCCGTGCTCGGCGAGGCGCGCTTCATCGACGTGGCCTATGGCGAGCTCGTGGCGGACCCGATCTCCACGGCGCTGCGCGTGCTCCGCGCGGCGAAGGCGCCGGCGGGCGAAGGCGAACGCTTCCGTCTGGCCGCCGCGCTAAGCGCCAACCGGGCCGGGCGCTACGGGTCGCACCGCTACGCGCTCGAGCCCTTCGGCCTGCATCCCCCGCAGGTCGACGACGCGCTCCGGGCCTACACGGGACGATTCAGGCCCTTTCTTTGAGGGCCGGGCCCGGTCGATGATGCAGCCGCGACGCGCGGCGCCTGAATCCCGGCGCCGAAGCGCGCGTCGCAGACCCTTGCCCGCCATGCCTTCGATCCCTCGCCTCGCCTTTTCCCTCGCCGCGGCTCTCGCCGTGGCGCTCCCCACGCTCTTGGCCGCCTGCGGCGGCGTGCAAGACGACCGCCAGCGCGTGAGCGCGCCCCCGCCGGGTGTGTACGTCGACGCCGCGCAAGAGCGGCGCGACGACGTGGCGACCCCGCTCGAGGGCTCCGCTGCCGTCTCGACGCCGCCGGCCGGGGGCGGGACCGGCAGCACCTCCGGGACGGTGGGCAGCGGCGGCACGAGCGGCCCGGCTTCGGGCAGCGCCTCGGGCAGCGGCGCCTCGAGCAGCGGCGCCTCGAGCAGCGGCGGCCCGGCTTCGGGCTCGGCCGGCTCGGCGCCTCCGACCGGCGGCTCCTACGCGCCGGGCCCCACGGGCCGGTCCATCGGCGCGCTGAGCCCCAGCGCGTGCATGGCGGAGCTCCGTCGCCTGCGCATTCCGCACCGCGTCGATGACGGCGCGCAGGCGCGCGAAGCCATCGACGCGCCGGTGGAGCCGACGGGCCCCATCGGCGGGGTGACCGTGACCTTCAGCGGCCGGCGCATCCTGAACCGGGTCATGGACTGCCGCCTGGTGCTGGCCATCTACGCCTGGTCCTCGTCGCTTCGCGCCGCCGGCGTCACGGCCATTCGCCACCTGAGCGCCTTCCGCCCCGGCGCCGTGGTCGCCACGACGGGCCAGCCGAGCGGCCACTCGCGGGGCCTCGCCTTCGACCCGCGCTTCTTCACCTTCCGGGGCGACGACGCCCCCTTCGACATCCTCGACGACTGGCAGCCACGCACGCGCGGCGAGCCTCCGTGCCCGGGCCCGAGCAGCGGCGAGAGCGCCCGTTCGCGCACCGTTCGGCGCCTGACCTGCGAGGCCATCGCGGCCGAACTCTTCCAGGTCGTCGTCACGCCGCACCACAACGACGCGCACGCCAACCACCTGCACCTCGAGGTCGTGCCCGGCGCCGAGTGGAGCTGGTCGGCGTAGCGGCGCAGGAGCGCGCGCGGTGCTCCCCGTCCGCGAGGCTCCGTCCCGGCCCGTGCGTGCCTGGCCCACCACGTGCTTGGGCAGGGCTTCATGAACGTTCTTCAACTTGGCTGGCACAGGCTGGCACCCTTTCTTGGCATTGGCGTCGCGCTGAGTGCGTGCGGGGACGACTTCGGCGGAGCGGGCACCGGTGCTCCCTCCTTCGACGCCGGAGCCATGGCACCGAGCGCCGACATGAGTGCACCACCGGAGGTCGAGCTCGAGGTCTCCTTCGAGCCTCCGGCCGTCGGCCTGACGCGGCTCTACGCGACGAACGTGGGAGCCGAACGCGTGGCCGTGGTCAGCGCCAGCGACTTCTCCATCGAAACCGTGCCCGTCGGCGCCGGGCCCCTGCCCGCCGTGGCCGCTCCGGGCCGCGACATCGCCGTCAGCCTGAACCGCCAAGCCCGCACGCTCACGCTGCTGCGCACTAACGAAACCGGCACGGTCCCGAGCACCCTGCCGCTCGCCCACGACGCGGACCAGGTGGCCTTCGACGACACGGGACGCTTCGCCATCGTCTTCGAGGGTCCGAGCGAACGGCGGCGCAACTTCCAGGACCTGAGCGTCATCGACCTCGACGCGGCCGTTGCCACGCGCATCGTCGTCGGCTTCGGTCCGAGCCGGGTCTTTTTCGGTCCGGATGACGTGGCCTACGTCGTCACCGAGGACGGCATCAGCGTGCTGGACCTGACGAGCCTCAGCGAGGACACGCGCCCGGTGCTCCGTTCCTTTGGCGCGCGCGTGGCCGACGCGACCGTCACGCCGGACGGGCGCTTCGCCATCGGCCAAATCCCGAGCGAAGGCGAGCTCCGACAGCTGGACCTGAGCACCGGCGAAGTGGCCGTCGCCCACATGGCCGCGGCCTTGGCCGACCTCGGCGAGGCGCCCGGCGATGAACCCGGCAGCGAAGGAATGAGCGACGGGGGCATGGCGCCCGCGGACGCCGGGACCAGCGGGGTGCTCGCGCGCCTCGCGGAGGTCACGGACCTCGACCTCGACCCGCGTTCCCGCTTCGCCCTCGCCGTGTTGCGCACGGCGGAGCGCGTGGTGCGCGTACCCATCGGCGAACGCTTCGGCACCACCGCGGCCTGGGAGGTACTCGGCCTCGAAGGCGAGGGCGTCGGCTCCCTCGTGCTTGCGGGCGACGGCGCCCTCGCCGTGGGCTTCACGAGCGCACTCGACGTGGAGGCGCTCACGGTGCTCGACCTCGACTCCGAGCCCATCGGCGTGCGCGCCATCGCGCTTCGCAAGACCGTCCGCACGGTGGCACTCAGCCCAGACGGGAGCTTTGCCCTCGTGCTCCATCGCCCGGGCGAAGGCAACGCCGTACAGGACGCGGACGAGGCGCGTCGCATCGACCGCTCGGACGGCTTTTCGCTGGTGGACCTGGCGACGGGCTTCGTTCGCTTGAGCCTGACGGCCGCCACGCCAGAGCCGAGCGGGCTCGCGCTGGACCCGGCGGGCGAGTTCCTCTTTCTCGCGCTGCGGAGCGACGCCCGGGGCGTACGCGCGTTCCAGGCCGTCGATGTCGCCACCTTCGCGGTGGATGACGTCCCGCTCACGGCACCGCCCACGACCGTGGGAACCTTCCCGCGCCTCAACCGCGCCTTCGTGGGCCAAGAGGCCGACGGCGGGCGCGTGACCTTCTACGACTGGCGCTCGGGAGAGCGGCAGACCATCGCGGGCTTCGAGCTCGGTGCGGGGATTCGCCGATGACGCGCTTTACGTCAACGTACGCCGCACGCTTCGCGCTCGCGCTTCTCGCGCTGAGTGCGTGCACCAGCGAAAGCACGTTTACAGCGAGCGAGGTGCAGCCGCTCGACGACGCTGTGGTGGCCCTCGACGCCACCCGGGGCGAGGCCCGCGTGCTGCGCTTCGGCGCCGGCGGCGCCATCGAAGGCCGGGCCACGCTGACCTTCGACGAGGGCGTGCAAGGCGTGCAGACTCTCGCCCGCCCGGGACGCACGGACGAGGTACTGGCCGTCCACCAGGGCCGGGTCGGCGACGCCGACGAGGAGACCCTCGACGCGGAGCTCGTGCTCCTCGGCCCGGAGGGCGAGCGCGGCCGCTGGACCCTTGACGGCCCTTACCTCAGCTTCGCGCCGGACGAGGCGGGCCGCTACGTGCTGGTGAGCCAGCCCCGGCGGCGCCTGGCCTTCGAGAACCGCGTCGAGGTCGTGGACCTGGCGCAGCCGGGCCTCACCGTGCCGCTCAGCCTTCGGTCCCTCGGAGGCGAGGTACCTACGGCGGCGGCCTTCTCCCCGCCGCTCCCGGGCGATGCGGAGACGCCGCTTCGCGTGGCGGCGCTCTTCGCGGCAGGACAGCTCAGCCTCTTCGACCTCGACGCACCGGAGACCCCGCCGGCCACGATCCCGACCACCGTCGGCGGCGGCGCCGGACCCCGGCCCGTCGAGGCGCGCTTCGTCGGCCGCGAAGTCGTCGTCCGTACGGAACGCTCGCCGCAGCTTCTCGTGCTCACGCTAAACGACTTCGAGGGCGACGGCGGCCTGCGCTTCGACCCTTCGATTCGCACGCTCGCCACAAATGGGCCCGTCCGGCTCCTCCGCGTAGACGAGCGGGGGGAGCTTCCGCGCCTGCTCGCGCTCGCGGGCGATACGCTTCACCTCTTCGACTTGCGGACGGGCGCAGAAACGCAGGTCGCGGTGCCCATGCAGCACACGGACCTCGGCTTCTTCGACGGCCCGGCGCCTGGCGACCCGGTCGTGCGCCCGCGCGTCGTGAGCTACGGCGGGACCGCCCAGCTCACCTTCGTGGACCTCGGCGCGGCGCCCACGGAGGTACTCGGCACCACAGACCTTCGACTCCAGGCCGCGCCCACCGCCGTCGATCTCGACACGGGCGGAGGTCGCCTCGTGCTCTATGGCGGCGGCGGCGGGCCGGCGCGGCAGGCATCGCGGAGCCCCTTCGCCATCCTGGACCTCTTCGACCGGAGCGCGACGCCCCTGGGCGTCACGAGCCTGGACCGCGCGGTGCTCGCGCCGGAAGGCCGTTCGCTTTGGCTCGCCGGTACGAGCGACGGCTATGTCGGACGCCTCGACCTCGATGGCGGGCAGCTCGAAGAGCGCTTCCTCACGGGCACATCGATCACGTCACTGCTCCCACTGGCCGGCGGAGCTGAGCGGGCGCTGGTATTCGTGCGGGGCGGGGACGGGCTGAACCGCTTCCGCGTGCTTACCCCAGGCGAGCTGGAGAACGGGGTCGAGCTGCCGCGCGGCGCGTTCTAGGGGGCACGTTCTGAGCGGCACCTTCTGAGCGGCGCGTTGCCTGGCCATCGCATCGATGCGCCAAGTGGCCGGGCGCGGGCACGCTCAGTGCGTCGTGCGCGCCAGGTCGCAGCCGGCCGGGCAGCGGTACTTGCCCACGGCGAGGCGACCGCCGCCGACGAGCTCTTGAATGCGGTCGGCGGCGACCTGGGGTGTCACCTCGCAGCCGCACGCGAGGCGGAGGCGAGCGATGACCTGCCCCGGACCAGAGGGCGTGACGGCGAGGACCGTTTCAGCGTGCTGGGATGCCATGTCGAAAGACTGTCATGGTTTTGCCGAGGATGGACAGCTTCGCCCCGAAACGCGAGAAATACCGGGCAAAACGTCTCCCCAGCGCGGCGACCGGGGCTCAGGAGTAGCGATCGTTGCGCCAGGGATGCGCCGTGTCGCTGTATCCACGCTGCTCCCAAAAGCCGAGGCGGTTCTCCGTGAGGAACTCGATCTTCGAGATCCACTTGGCGCCCTTCCAGGCGTAGAGCTGCGGCGTGATCATGCGCGCCGGGCCGCCGTGTTCGCGGGCGAGGGGCTCGCCGTACACCGTGTGCGCGATGAGTACGTCCGGCTTGAGCGCCTCCTCGAGGCGCACGTTCGTCGTGTAGCCGTCGTAGCCGTGGCAGAGCACGAATTCCGCGTCGTCGTCGGGAAAGGCCAGGGCCGCCAGGTCCGCAAAACGCACCCCGCTCCAGGGCACGTCGAGCTTCGACCAGGTGGTCACGCAGTGAAAATCGCTCACGTCGTCGACCTGCGGGAGGGCCTGCAGATCCTCCCAAGCGAGCGTGAGCGGCCGGGCGCAGGCGCCGGCGAGCTCGAGGCGCCATTCGCCGGTGGCCACCTCGGGCTTCCGGCCGAGATCGAGCACCGGCCAGCCCTTCGCCAGATGCTGTCCCGGCGGCACCTGCGGCATGCCGTGGCGGTTCGCCGGCCCCGTGCCCATGGGCGCCTCGTCGGCCATGGCCGGCGTGTCCTTCATGCGCGCCTCGAAGCGCTCCCGGAGCCGCATGCGGGCCGCGACGATGCGCTCCTCCTTGGCGTCGGTGTCCGTCATGGCTCGTTTCTTCTGCCGGGAGGGTTCGATGTCGAGCGGTGCACCCTATGCTTGCCCCATGGCCGCCTACCCGTCGCTGCTGCGAGGCGTTCTCCCCGCGGAGGGCGCGCCGCGCGCGTTGCCCCTCGTCGGCCACGCGCTGGCCATGGCCCGGGACCCGCTGGGCCTCGTGCTTCGCCTCGGGCAGCAGGGAGAGGTGGCACCGCTTCGCCTGGGCTCGGTGCGCGCGCATCTCGTCGCGAGTGCCGCGGGCTCCGAAGCCGTCTTGCGCAGCCAGGCCAAGCACTACTCGCGCCAGACGCGGGTCTGGAGCGTGCTCCGCATGTTCCTCGGCGACAGCATCCTGCTCACCGAGGGGCCGCAGTGGAAGAGCCAGCGGCGGGTGGTGAACCCGGCCTTTCACCGCCGGCGCTTGATGGCCTTCGCGGACACGATGCGCACGGAGACCGACGCCATGCTCGCGGGCTGGCGCGACGGCCAGTCCCTCGACGTCGCCGACGCCATGATGCACCTGACGCTCCGCATCGTGAGCCAGACGCTCTTTGGCACCACGACGGAAGCCGACGCAAAGGTCATCGCGAGCGCCGTCGATCGGGGCCAGCGCTACGCCGAAGCCTCCATGTCCGGGCTCAACGTGGTGCCCGTGCAGGTGCCGACGCCGCGAAACCGGGCCTTCCTCCGCGCCATCGCGGACCTCGACCGCGTCGCGCTCCGCCTCATCCAGACGCGGCGGGAAGAGCTCGAGGCCGGCGGGGCCGGAGACGACGTGCTCACCATGTTGCTCGAGGCGCGCACGGAAGACGGCGAGCCGCTTCCGGAAAAGCAGGTGCGCGACGAGGTCATCACGCTGCTCAGCGCCGGACACGAGACCACGGCCAACGCGCTGGCCTGGACCTTCTACCGGCTGAGCCGGCACCCGGAGGTGCTCCGAACGCTGACGGCGCAGATCGACGAGGCCCTCGGTGGCGAGGCGCCAACGCCGGAGACGATCTCGAGGGTGCCCTACGCGCGCTGGGTATTCGATGAAGCTCTCCGCGTGCACCCGCCGGCGTGGATCACGGGCCGGCTCGTGAAAGAGCCCCACACGCTGTTGGGCGTGGCCATGCGCCCGGGCGACGTGGCTCTCGTCAGCCCCTACGTGGTGCACCGACAGGCGCGATACTTTCCGAACCCGGAGGGCTTCGACCCCGCACGCTGGGAGACCCTGAGCCAGCCCAAAGCCCTGCCGCCTTTCGCCTTCTTCCCCTTCGGCGGGGGGCCGCGGAAGTGCATCGGCGAGGCCTTCGCCTACCTCGAGGCGCTGCTGGTGCTCATCCGCGTGCTCCAGCGCTTCGAGCTCGAGCTCGTCCCCGGGCACCCCGTCGTGCCGTCGCCGCAGATTACCCTCGGTCTTGCCCAGGGGCTCCGCATGACGCTCAGGTCGCGCGCGAAGAGCCCGTAACCTCGGGGTTTTCCGCGACTACGGATCCTGCGGGGAAGAGGACCGGCGCGGGCCGCGTTGAGTCCGCGGAGGGCGTCGCCAGCCGATGTTCGTTGCAACAAATGACCACTTGGTCAAAAATACCATTGACGAACGAGAAGGCGCGACGCAGATTCAGGACCAGTCAGTCAAGAATCAGTTCCCCCGCACCACCATGCTCCTCCTCGACGCCACTCCCTCCGCCCTTTCCAACGCGACGGGCTATCCCCAACCTATCGCTCCCTCGCCGCGCCGCGCGGCGCAGGATGTCGCTGCGCTGGATGTCACTGCGCTGGATGTCACTGCGCTGGATGTCACTGCGCTGGATGTCGCCGCGCTCGATGTCACCGCGCCCGACGCCCCGGCGCCGCGCCCTCGCCCGGTCCTCGACGAGAAGACCGTCGCCGAGCTCACGCCCGGCCTGCTCCGCTACGCCCGGCAGCGCGTGGGCGCGGAGCTCGCACAGGACCTCGTACAGGACACCTGGGTCGCCGCCTTCGGCGCCATCGACAAGTTCGCCGGGCGCTCTTCGCTGCGGACCTGGCTCATCAGCATCCTTCGCCGGAAGATCATCGACTCGCATCGCCGGCGCCGGCCCTCGGTGAGCTTCGAGGAGCATCACACGCCGGACGCGGACCCGCGCCGCGAGCGCCTCGACGACGTGGCCGCCGCGGACCTGGTGGAGGCCGTGCTCCCGGACCTTCCGAAGCGCGAGCGCGAGGCGGTCTCGCTCGTGGACGTCGCCGGCCTCGACCGCAACGTGGCGGCGCAGTCCATGGGCGTGTCCCGCTCGGCGCTCCGCGTGATGCTCCACCGCGGCCGCAACCGGCTGAAGAAGAAGCTCGAAGCGGCCGACCTGACCGTTCACTGACGCCCGGGGCGAGACCCCGGTCAGCCGAGGAGCGTGATGGTCACCCGGCGCCGGTGCGGCGCCGACCGGTGCTCCCAGAGGTAGAGCCCCTGCCAGGTGCCGAGGGCCGGTCGGCCGTCGGCCACGGGCACGGTGAGCGACGTGGCCGTCAGCACGGAACTAACGTGCGCGGGCATGTCGTCCGGCCCTTCCGCCACGTGGGAGAAGAGCGGATCCCCATCGGGCACGAGGCGCGCCATGAACGCCTCGAGGTCGCGCCGCACCGCGGGGTCGGCGTTCTCGTTGATGAAGAGCGACGCGCTCGTGTGATGCACGAAGACGCTCGCGAGGCCCTCGCGAAGGCCGCTTTGCTGCGTGGCGGCGCGGAGCTCGGCCGTGAGATCCGTGAAACCCCGGCCGCGCGTCGCGACCTCGAGGCGTGTGACGTGAACGCTCATCCGCCCGCGGCCTCGGGGTGGTCCTCGCGGAAGGAGCGCCGCAGCTCCGCGCTGTCCCAGGCGTCATCGCGGCCGCCGCGCCCCTCCGGCGGGCCCTCGGCCATCACCCGCTCGACCTCGTCGTTCCGGCGCCGAACGAGGGAGATGAAGTCCTCGTCGCCGTAGTTTCCGGCGAGCTCGCGCAAGAGCCCCTCGTCGTGATGGCGGAAGCGCTGCGCCGCGCGGTGCGCGCGGTGCTTGCGCCGCCCGAGCACGCCGAGGGCGTCCGTGCCCAGGCGGAGCGCTGCGTCGAAGGTCTCCCGGTACACCATCTCGCAGCCGTCCTGGAGCAGCTGGTAGGCGTCGACGCGCCCCCGGGCCCGGGCCAGCACCTTCAGCGCCGGGAACTCCTGGCGCACCGTGGCCAGAAGCTCGCGGTTCTTCTCCGGCCGATCGAGGGCGAGCACGAGCAGCTTCGCGTGGTCGGCGCCGGCCGCGCGGAGCAGATCGATGCGCGTCGCGTCGCCATAGAACACGCGCCGGCCGAAGCGGCGCAGCAGCTCGACCTGGTCCGAGTCGGCCTCGAGTACCGTCGACTCGATGCCTTCGGCGGCGAGCAGGCGCCCCACGATCTGCCCGAAGCGTCCGTAGCCCGCGATGATGACCGCGTTGCCGCCTTCCATGTCGTCGTAGTCCTCGTCCGCGCGCTCCTTCGTGCCCACGCGGGGCATGAGCACGTTCTCGAAGAAGAGGACCAGGAGCGGCGTGAGCGCCATGGACACGGCGACGACCACCACGAGCAGCTTGGCCGTCTCCTCGGAGAGCACGGCGTTCTGCTGGGCGTAGCTGAAGAGCACGAAGGCGAACTCGCCGCCCTGGGCCAGCGCGAAGGAGAAGAGCATCGCCTGGTCGACGCCGAGTTTGAAACCGCGCGCGAGGCCATAGAGCAGCGCGAGCTTCAGAGCGATGAGCCCCACCGTGAGCCCCGCGACGGCGCCGGGCTGGTCGGCGATGAGCGCAAAATCGATGGAGGCGCCGACGGCGAGGAAGAAGAGACCGAGGAGCAGACCCTTGAAAGGCTCGATGTCCGCCTCGAGCTGGTGCCGGTACTCGCTCGTCGCCAGGACGACGCCGGCGACGAAGGTGCCGAGGGCCGGGCTGAGTCCGACCTGCTGCATGAGCAGGGCGATGCCGACGACGAGGAGTAGCGCCGCGGCCACGAAGATCTCCCGGAGCTTCGCCCGGGCGATGAAGCGGAAGGCCGGCCGCAGCAGGTAGCGCCCGCCGGCCACGATGGCCGCGACGGCGCCGAGCACGGCGAGGGTCTGCGCCCAGGCCGCGCACCCGTCCTTGAGCTCACACACCTTGATCACCGACCCGGCGCACTGGCGAGCGCCGAGCTCGCACGACGCCTCGCACTCCTCGACCACGACGTCCTGAGCCGGACCACACGCGGCGAGGAACGCCGCCACCCATCCACACCACAACCTTCTCATCTTGCGCCTCTTCTTCGTGCCATGTTCAAGGTACGACGGAGTCCCCCTGGAGATGTCGCGACGAATCATCGAGACGACCCCGGCTCACCAGTACATGCCCACCCGCAGGTTCG
>JBCCAW010000746.1:0-2390 GCA_039814655.1 Myxococcota bacterium
CCCCTTGTCGACCAGCTCTCGGTGAGCGCCCGGGCCATCCTCTGCGACGTCTCCTCCCACCCGTCGACGCTCGAGGCCTCGCTCGGGGCCACGCTGGTGAGCTTCGGGGCGAAGCGCGGCGAGCACCTCGAGGCGCTCTTCGGACTCCCCGCCTTTCCGACGGAGGGCAACGTCGCGACCTACGCGGTGCTGGCCGCCCTGAACCTCGGCGCCGACCCCGTGGTTCTCCTCGGGCAGGACTGCGCGTTCCCCGAGGGGCGCATGTACGCCAGCCACTGCGACCGCGACATGTGGCGGGCCCGGGTCCTAGGCGACGAAGTGCATCTCGATGTCGACGAGAGGCTGTGGCGCCTCTTCACGGACCACGCCATCCCGGAGCTGCGCCGGGACCGTCTCGTGCGCATGCCGGCCTGGGGCGGGGGCGACGCGACCGTGGCGAGCATTCCCATGTTCGCGCGCATCGCCGAGACGCTCGTGGTGATGGCCCGACGATCGCCCGGCGCCCGCCTCATCAACGCGACGGAAGGAGGCGCCCACCTCCGCGGCTGGGAAGACCGGGCGCTCGCCGACGTGCTCGCCGAGCTCCCCGAAGGCCCGCACGGGCTGCACGAGGCCATCGCCGCGGCGCCACGCTTCTCGGCAGAAGAGGTCCGCGCCGTGGAGGGGACGCTGCGCCGCGAGCTCAAGGCCCTCACCCGGGAAGCCGAGCGGGCGCTCCTCGCTCGCGGGAGGACCCGGCCGGAAGCCTTGGCTCGAACGCGCCGCGCGGCGGCGGCCTCGCCCCTGGTGCAGGCCCACGCGCTCCGCGCGCTGATGGCCCTGGAGCGAGAGGGCGCGCGGGACCGGGAGAAGCGCTCGGCGCGCGTCTACCGTCGCTCCGCGCGCACGCTCCTCGACCTGCTCGGCGACGCGCGCCCAGGGACGCGGCCGGGCCGCAGCGCTCACCAGAAAAGAGCTTGACGAAGGCTCCGCCGTCTACCAAACAAGCCGTCCTTCGGGGCTGTAGCTCAGCTGGGAGAGCGTCGCACTGGCAGTGCGAAGGTCAGGGGTTCGATCCCCCTCAGCTCCACCACGGATGGCGCCGCCGGTCGCTTCGCGACTCGCGGCGCTTCTTTTTTGACGCGGACCCGCTCGGCGCCGAGCTTCGGGCGATGCCGCGTCGCCTCCGCCGTGCATGCGCCCTGCTCGCGGGCGCGCTGCTGAGCGTGGCGGCGTGGGCTTGCGCGCCGGCGCTGGACGCGGCGCTGCTGAGCGTGGGCGAAGTCGACGCCGTGGCCCGTAGCGGGCGCCGGCTTCGCATCGCCGGCGCCGGGTTTCCGCCGGGCACGGGCGGGTCCCTCTACTTCTCCGGGGCGGTGCATGCGCCGGCGGCGGAACCCCGGAGCGTGCGCGCGGAGCTCCCGCTGCACGCGGAGAGCGAGCGCCTGGCCTTCGGGCCCGAGGGCCGAGTGGTCACGGCGGCGCTGGGGCCCGGCACCTTCACCGGCTTCCTCGAGGTGCGCTTTCCCGCCGCCGAGGGCGGCGTCGTACGGGGCCGCCGGCAGGTGGAGCTACGCCTCGACGAAGCCGCCGGCTGGCGCGCCGAGCGCGCGGGCCACGAAGCGGCGGCGGCGCTCGGGCTCACCGTCGACGCGGCGGCGGTCGCGGGCCTCGACGTATTGGCCGTTTTGCCCGGGAGCGCGGCCCACGCGGCGGGTCTCGTCGCCGGCGACCGGCTGCTGCATTTTGGACGTGTGGCCGTGGCGTCGCCGGCCGACCTTCGCTGGGTGCCCGGCAGCCGCCGGGTCCAGCTGGAGCTGATGCGGGGCCCGCGGCGGGTCACGACGGAGCTACGGCGCCCGGCGGCGGCGCCCGTGACCGGACCCAAGGGCGCGCTCCTCGCGCTCCTCGCGCTCCTGGCGCTGGCGCTCGTGCTCCTCGGGCCTCTCGGGCCGCGGCTCGAGGCCGCGCGGGAGGCCGCGCTGGCGCGACTACGGGCGACGCCGCGGCGGCGGGTGGGCCGGCAGCTACTGGCGATGCTCGCGGGCGCCGCCATGGGGGGCCTCGTGACGGGCCCCATGGTGCCGGCGCTCGTCGCCTTCGACGCGCTGGCGCGCGGCGCCGGAGCCTTGCAGCGGCGCGCGCCGCTCGCTTCGTCCCTGGCCGGAGCGCCCTCCTGGGGCGCCTGGTTCCTGCTGGCGGCGCTCGCCGATGGCGGCGCGAACCTCGCGCTCCGAAGCCCCGTGGTCGCGCTGGCGATGACGCTCGCGCTCCTGGGCGCAGGTCCGGCGGCGTCTCCCGGCGCGGCGGCGAAGAGCCTGGACGCGCGGCGGGCCGTGGCCGTGAGCGCCACGCTCGCCCTGGGGACGGGACCGGGCGCGCCGGCCGGGGGTCTCGGCCTGGCGCTGGCG
>JBCCAW010000032.1:0-19708 GCA_039814655.1 Myxococcota bacterium
CAAAGCCCTCCACGCGGGCGACCTCGTGGGACGGGTGCCCACCGCCGCCTTGCTCCTCGACGATCCGCGGGTGTCGGAAGCGCACGCGCTTCTGACGCTCCGGCGCGGGCGCTTCGTGCTGCTCTCGCTGCGGCGCCTGCTGGTGGTGGACGGCGCTCCGGTCCGCGAGGTCGACCTCTCCCCGGGCGTCGTGGTCGAGCTCGCCCCGGGGCTCCACCTCGAGGTGGAGCACGTGCACGTGCCCAAGACCATCCTCGCCGTGGACGCGCCGGGCCTCGGTCTTCGCCGCCTCGGCCCCGTGGCGAGCCTCGCCGGAGGCCCGACGCCGGCCATGTGGGGGCGCTTCGAGCCCCGAGCCGACGCGCACGTCTGGTCCCTCGCGAGCGGCTGGCGCGCGCGCGTGGGCGATGCGCCGGCACGGGCCGTCGAAGCGGGCTCCGAGCTCGTGCTCCGCGAGGTGCCCTTTCGCTTCGTCCGCGTACCCCTCGCGGGCACGCTGCCACGGTCGACGCAGGCCGGCGGGCTCCAGCCGCTCCGGCTGATCACCTTCTATGACGGCATCGAGATCCACCGGGAAGGGCACCCGGTGCTCACCTTCGGCGGCCTCGGCGCGCGCATCCTCTCGGAGCTGGCTGCCTTCGGCGGGCCCGTTCCGTGGCAGACCGTGGCCTCGGAGCTCTGGCGCGAGGACGCGGCCCAGGGCGGCGACCTGCGGCACCGCTGGGACGCGGCTTTGAGCCGGCTCCGCCGCAAGCTCTCCGAGAGCGACGTGCGCTCGGACCTCATCCGCGCCGACGGAACAGGTTTCTTCCAGCTCGTCCTCGGGCCCGAAGACGTGCTCGAGGACCGCACGTGAGCGCGCACTCCGAGGCCGGCTGGAGCGGCCCGGAGCCGGCGCCGCGGCGCCGGGGCAACGATGCGGGAATCACCACGGCCCCGGAGCGCGTCCGGCCGCCGCCGGGTACGCAGCTCCCCTCGAGCGAGCGCTACCGCTGGCGCGACGAGCTCGGGCGCGGGGGCATGGGCACGGTGCACGCGGTCTTCGACGCGCGGCTGGGGCGGGAGGTGGCGCTAAAGCTCCTCGCCCGCGGCGACCGGCGCGCCGCCGCCCGCGTCGCCCGGGAAGCGGAGGTCGCAGCCCGCCTCGAGCACCCGGCCATCGTACCCGTCTACGACGCCGGCGAGACGCCCGGCGGGCAGGCCTTTTTCACCATGCGCCTCGTGCGCGGGCGCTCGCTGGCCCTGGCCCTCGCCGAGGCCACGGACCTGCCCGCGCGCCTGGCGCTGCTGCGGCCGCTGCTGACCGTGGCCGAGGCCATCGCCTACGCGCACAGCCGCGGGGTCGTTCACCGGGATCTGAAGCCCGCCAACGTGATGCTCGGCGCCTTCGGCGAGGTTCAGGTCGTCGACTGGGGCCTCGCCGCGGTCACCGGCGAGGCGGACGCCTTCGCCGGCGTGGGCGTGGGCACACGCGGCTTCGCCGCCCCGGAACAGCTCGCCGGGAGCGCCACGGCGCATGCGGCGGCGGACGTGCACGGCCTCGGCGCGATTCTCCGGGCCCTCATCGCGGAGGTGGCGGCCCCGGAGGACCTGCGGGCCATCGCGGACAAGGCCTGCGCGCGTGCGCCGGCGGATCGCTACGCGACGCCGGAGCGCTTCGCGGAGGACCTGCGCCGCTTCCTCGACGGCCAGCCCGTGAAGGCCCGGAACTACACCTCCTGGGACCTGGCGGCGCGTTTCGTGCGCGCCTACCGGCGCCTGCTCGGCATCGCGCTGCTGGCCCTCCTCGCCGGCGCCGTCGTCTTCGCCCTGGCCTACGGCCGCCTCGACGACGCCCGCTCCCGCGCCGAGCGCGCGGAGCGGCACACGCGCGCGGCGCTCGCGGAGCAGAGCGAGACCTATGGCTGGGCCCTCGAGCGCCAAGCCCTCGAGGCCCTGGCATCCGGGGCTGCGGCGGAAGCGGAGATTCTGAGCGCCCATGCGCTCGCCAACCGGGACTCGCCCCGGACCCGGGGCATCTTGATGCGCGCGCACGCGGGCCCGCGCCTCGAAGTGACCCGCTCCCGCGCCGTGGCCTCGTGCGACCGGGTCTTCTTCGGGCACGACGCCTACGTCTGTGCGCGGGAAGGCCAGATGCACTTTTACGGCGACGGCGAGCCCGTGCCGCGCTGGAGCGTTCGCCAGGACGCCAGCGAGGTCGCCGTGGGCTCGCGCGAGGTGCTCTTCCTGGCCTCCTCCGGCGCGAGCCTTCGGTCCCGCGCGACGGGCGAGGAGCTCGCGCTGCTGCGGGGGCTCTACCCGACGAACGGCGCACGCGTGAGCCCTTCCGGGGAGCTTTCGGCCAAGTTCGGCCCGGTGCTCGTCGCCCGCGGCGCCGACGGCATGGTTCGCCGCTACGCGCCGTGCCGCACGGGCCGCGCCACGGCCCTCGCCCTCGGCGACACGCGGGTCGCCGGGGCCTGCGCCGAGGGGCAAGTCGCCATCGTCGAGCGCGACCGCGTCGGCGCAGACCCAGGTCCCGGGTCCCGGGCCGAGAGCGATGCGCAGGCCACGCAGACCATCGCGACGCCCTTTGGCCAGCCGGGCGGCCTCGGCCCGATCTTCAGTCTCGCGTTCGACGGCGGGGCCACGCGGCTGGCCCTCGGCGGCGTGGGTGGACACCTCGCGGTGCTCGACCTGGTGACCGGCGAGCTCGAGGGTCCGTGGAAGCTCTCGGACCGCGCGCTGGCGAGGGTCGAGTTCCTGGGCCCGCGCCACCTTCTCGTCTCCACGGACGGCGACGCAGGGCTGGTCTTCGACACGGCGACGGGCCTCGTTCGGGTGACCTTTCCCGAGCGGCTCTCCGGCCGGCTCCGCGCAGGTCCCGCGGGGCCCCATGCGTCCGTGGGCGCCGATCGCTGGGCCTGGTCGCTCCCGGACGATGCGCCGCCGGCGACCTTGACGGCGCCGGCGGGCCTCAGCAGCGCGGCCTACGAGCGCCGGGGACGCTGGGTGGCCCTGGCGCGCGGCGATGGGGCCGTGTCCATTCGGGACCTGGCGCAAGGCACGCTGCTCGGAGAAGTGACGCTCGGCGACGCGGTGGTGAAGCGTGTCGCCGCCAGCCGCGACGGCGCGCACCTCATGGCGGCGACGGCCGCGGACCCGGGCTTTCACGCCATCGACCTTCGAGCGATGAGCGTGCGTCCAGCCGAAGGCGTCGACGACTTGCTCGCGCTGAAGCGCATCGTGAGCTGGGACTCGCCGACGGGAGAGCGCTTCGTCGCCTCTCCCTACCGCGAGGGCCTCTACATCTTCGACGACGCGCACTTCGACGCGCAGCTCGCCGCCCCGGCCTTCCTGGACCTCGCCGCCTCGCCGGACCGGCGCCGCGTCGTCGGGCTCGGCCAGCACGGGGAGGTACGCGAGCTCTCCGGTGACCGGCGGCTGCTGCGCCGGGGCAGGCGCGCCTTCGCCGTGGCCCTCGCCGTCTCCAACGCTGGGGAGCTGGCCTTTGCGTTCCGAGGGCGGATCCGTTGGGACCAGGCGGACGGCACCGTGCGCGAGTGGCCCATGGACCTGACGCCGCTCGACCTGGCCTTCGACGCGGAGGGGCGGCGCCTCGCCGTGGGCAGCCGGGAAGGCGCGGTGGCCCTCTACGACCGCGACGGTCGGCTCCTGGCCCTGGTGCAGGACGGACAGGACCGCGTGCCCTGGGTCGGCTTCGCGCCGGACAGCCGGCTGGGCGCCGCGTGCTGGGACGGCGCGCTCCGCTTCTACGACCCCGGCGTACTCGAACGCTCCCCGGCGGAGCTCGTCGACGCCGCGGAGCGCGCTTGGTCCCTCGACCTGGCAGAAGTGCTCCGACCGCGAGACTGAGCCGCCCGCGAGACGAAGCTGTCCGCGCGTCAGCCCTCGCTGCGCGCGGCGATGCCGAGCCGTGCCGCGCGCGCCTCCCGGAGCGCGTAGAAGTCCCGGGCCCACTCGGGGTCCGCGGCCGGATCCCAGCCGCGGGCGGGCAGCTCACCGTGCGCCGCCATGGCCTCCCAGAGCGTGCGCTCGTCCGCGGGTTCGCGGCTGAAGGAGAAGGGGTTCCGCGCCTCGCAGACGGGGATCGGACCATACTTGGCGTCCCGGGCCTCGATGAGCGCGACGAGCTCGCGCCCGCGGCGCACCATGCGCTCGAGAAAGGGCCGGTCGAAGGGCCCGATGGCCGCCCGCGTGTCCGGCTCCCCGCGCACCCACTTGGACCAGTCGAAGGCGTAGAGGAAGTCGTGCACGTAGCGAAACTGGATGGGCGGTCCGCCGAAAGCGCGCTGGAGCTCCGCCGCCAAGGCCGCGGAACCCGCCAGGTGCGCGGCCGGGTCCCGGGCGCGTCGGGCGTCGCGGAGCAGGCTCGCGGCGAGCAGGTCGAAGTCCCAAAAGAGGTTCTCGGGAAAGGCCTCGAGCTTGGCCTCGGCGATGCGCGCGAGGCCGTCGGCGAAGGCCGCCCGCAGCGCTGGAGGGTCGCCCGCCGCGAGGTCCAAGAGCTCGAGGAGCGGCGTCGCCTCGCGTCGCTCCGGAGAGAGGCTCTCCCGGCCGAGCTCGGCGATGCGTGCGTCCAGCCGCGCCAGGCGCCCGGGCGCGCTGACCATGGCCCCGAGGTTGGGCATCATCGCCGCCTCACGCGAGGAATACCCGGTGAAGCACGAGCGCGCCGCCGAGGGTCCGAAAGCCACCCCAGATGGCCTGGTGGAGGTGCTGCTTGTAGCGCGCCTGCGCCGGGAAGGCGTTGGTGACCGCGCTCGTGGAGAGGGCGCGCACCTGCCGCCACTGGAGCAGCACTCCCGGGGCCGCGATGGCGACCACGAGCAGCGGTACGTGCTCGGACACGAGCGCTGCGAGGCCCCAGGCGCCGAGACCGAGGAGCACGCACAGCTCCGTGAGCCGCCGGGCGAGTGGATTGCCGAGGGCCGTGGTGAAGGTGCGCTTGCCACCCTTCCGGTCGCTCACCTCGTCGCTCAGGCCGCTCGCGATGGCGCTGGCCAACGCCAGGAGCACCACGCCCGGGAGCAGGGCCGCGGGCCGCGGCATCCACGTGAGCGACGCCGCGCCGAGGCCCGCCTGCACGTAGGCGTTGAGCCAGGGCAAGGCGAAGCCGCAGCCGATCGCCTCCAGGAGCTCCCCGCCGCCGCGGTAGTTCAGCCGCAGCGGCGGCAGCGTGTACGCAACGAAGAGCCCCAGGCAGACCAGCGTGGCCTCGCCGAGCAGCGGCCGGGCGAGCCACTCCTCGCTCGCGAAGGCCAGCGCGCTCGCCAACACCCCGGCCCCCAGACCGACCGCGAGCAGCGACGGGGCCGGAAGAATGCCGTCGGGAATGGTCTTCGGCGAGCAGCCCTGGGGGAACATGCGCCGTTTGATCGCGTCGACCTCGCGGTCGCCCCAATCGTTGAGGAGCACGATGAAGGCGAGCATGAGCGCCGTCAGGCCCATGCCCACCACGATGCCCATCAGGTCGACGCCGCCGCGATGGGCTACGCCGAGGGCCTGCCCGAGCGCGGCCGGCGCCGTCAGCTTGGCCCAGCTCGCGGGCTTGAGCGCGTAGCGCCACTTCTCGAGCGTCGTGCGGGGCGGGATGGGAGCGGCCACGCCCCGAGCATCGTGCCAAGGAGGGCCCGCGGCAATCGGAGCCGCGCCGGAGGCCTCGAGGAGAAGGCTCTTGTCTCCCGTCACGTAGCCGACACAATGGGCCCATGGAGGCGTTGCTCTCGCGACCGGCCCCGGAGGCCGCCCGGCGCATCGCGCTCGCCCTCGTCGGCGAAGCGCACGCGGCCGAGCGGCGCCTTGGCGCCGGCGAAGACAAGGAGGCGCTGCACGATTTTCGCGTGGCCCTGCGCCGGCTTCGGAGCCACTCCCGGGCGCACGCGCCGCGGCTGGGCAAGGTGCTGGGCCGGCGGGCGCGCCGCCGGATCAAGGACATCGCCGGGGCGACGGGCGGCGCCCGGGACGCGGAAGTGCTCCTGGGTCACCTCGAGCGGCTGGCGGCGAAGCTCGACGTGGACGCGCGAGCTCAGCTCGCTCCCTTTCGCGCCGCCCTCCATGAGGAGCGACGCCGCGCCGATGCATCGGCGCTGCGAAAGGCGCGCAAGCGCTTCCGCCAGCTGGCGCCGCAGCTGAGGCGAGGCCTCGGCACCTTCACGCTGGACCTTCGCGCTGCGTCGCCGCCGCGCTTCGGCGTGGTGCTCGCGGGGCTGGCCCGCGAACGGACGGCGGCGCTGCTCGCGACCTTCGAGGAAGCGCAGCTGCCGGAATCGGGAGAGAGCGAAGGCGACGAAGCCGCCGAGCAGGCGCGTCGTGAAGCGCTTCACGACGCGCGCATCGACGTGAAGCGCCTCCGCTATCTCCTCGAGCCCGTGCGACCGGAGGCCGAGGGCGCGCGGGCGCTGGTCAGCACCCTCAAGGGGCTGCAGGACCTTCTCGGCGACCTCCACGACCTGCACGTGCTCGAGGACCGGCTTCGGGCGGCGCCGACCGATCCCGCGACGCGCGCCGGGATGGCGGCGCTGCTCGAGGCGACGGTGGCCGCCGCGGAGACCCTCGAGCTGCGCGTCCGTACGGAGTGGATGGGGGGCGGTCTCGGCGTGCTCCGCGACGCCGTGGAGACGCTCGCGGCCGAGCTCGAAGGGAGCGCGCATCGGGAGATCGAGCGGAAGTTCCTGCTGCGCCACGCGCCGCAGCTCGCCGGGGCCGTGGAGAAGGAGCTCGCCCAGGGCTACCTGCCCGGCGACGTGCTGCGCGAGCGCCTGCGGCGCGTGCGGAAGGCCGACGGGAGCGAGACCTACCTGCGCACGGTGAAGCTCGGCCGCGGCATCGAGCGCATCGAGATCGAAGAAAGCACGACGAAGGCCCTCTACGACCAGCTCTGGCCGCTCACGGAGGGCTGCCGCGTCGTGAAGCGGCGCCACGTGATGCCTGACGGGTGGGTCGTCGACGAGTTCCTGGACCGCACGCTCTGGCTCGCGGAGATCGAGCTGCCGAGCGCCGACGTGGAGCTGGTGATCCCGGACTGGCTCGCCCCCTCCGTCGAGCGCGAGGTCACGGAGGACCCGACCTATTTGAACCTGAACCTCGCGCGCTGACGCGGTACCGTCGGTCATGACCGGGCCAGGGCCGCTCGCCCCCGAGGAGCTTGCCGCGGACCTGCGCGCGCTCGGCCTCGCGCGCGGCGCGACGGTGCTCGTGCACTCGAGCCTACGCGCCGTGGCCGGCGGGCGGCTCGTGCTAGGTGGCCCCATCGGCGTGATCGTCGCGCTGCAGGCAGTGGTGGGCCCGGAGGGGCTGGTGCTGATGCCCACCTTCACGGCGACGAACAGCGAGCCCCGCTACTGGTCCAACCCGCCGGTGCCGGAGGTGCATTGGGCGGCCATTCGGGCCGGCTGGCCGGCCTACCGGGCCGACCGGACGCCGAGCTATGGCGTGGGCTGCGTGCCCGAGGCCTTCCGGGCCCTCGAAGACGTGGTGCGCAGCGACCACCCGCAGCAGAGCTTCGGCGCCTGGGGTAGCCGCGCGGCGTGGCTCGTGGAGAAGCAGCCGCTGGGCGACGCCTTCGGCGAGGCCAGCCCGCTTCGGCGCCTCGAGGACGAAGACGGCCTCGCCCTGATGCTCGGCACGGGGTGGGGCGCCTTCACGGCGTTTCATTTGGCCGAGCGGCGCATGGACGAGGCCCCGACGCAGGTCGACGAGGGAGCCGCGGTGCTGGAGCCCCGTGGCGAACGCCGCTGGCGCAGCTTCCGCGCTCACGGCTACCGCTCGGACGATTTTCATCGGTTGGGCCGGGACCTCGAGCGCCCGGGGCCGCCGTGGATTCGCCGCGGCCGCGTAGGCGGCGCCGAGAGCCGGCTGGTGGAGGTTCGCCCGGCCGTCGCGGCCGCCGCGCAGTGGCTAGACCGGAATCGTTGAGCGACGCGGAGTTGGCGGAGGCGAGCGCGTCACTCCCCGCGTAACTCACGGGCGCCTGGGCCGTCCGTTTCGCAGCCGTCGGGACCGTAGAGTCCGGGCCGACCCCTCGAAGAAGCGAGCCACGATGAGTGACGAGAGCGCATACGTCCCCCCGAAGGTCTGGACCTGGGACGCCGAGAGCGGCGGCAAGTTCGCCAAAATCAACCGGCCCCTTTCCGGCGCCACGCACGAAAAGGAGCTGCCCACCGGCGACCACGCGCTGCAGCTCCACTCGCTGGGGACGCCCAACGGCGTGAAGGTCACGGTGATGCTCGAGGAGCTCCTCGAGGCCGGTCATACCGGCGCCGAGTACGACGCCTGGCTCATCAATATCGGCGACGGAGACCAGTTCGGTAGCGGTTTCGTGGCCCTCAACCCGAACTCGAAGATCCCCGCGCTCCTCGACCGCGGCGCGCCCGGCGGCCCGCGGCGGGTCTTCGAGAGCGGCGCCATCCTCCTCTACCTCGCGGAGAAGTTCGACGGCGCCTTCCTGCCGAAGGACCCGGCGCAGCGCACGGAGGCGCTTTGCTGGCTCTTCTGGCAGATGGGCGCCGCGCCCTTCCTCGGCGGCGGCTTTGGACATTTCTACGCCTACGCGCCGGAGAAGCTCGAGTACCCCATCAACCGCTTCGCCATGGAGGTAAAGCGGCAGCTAGACGTGCTCGACAAGCGCCTCGCGGAGCACGAGTTTCTCGCCGGCGACGAATACAGCATCGCCGACATGGCCGTATGGCCCTGGTACGGCGCCCTCGCCCGGGGCCTGCTCTACGACGCCGGCGAGTTCCTCTCCGTGAACGAGTACGCGCACGTGAACCGCTGGACGAAGGCGATCATGAAGCGCCCCGGCGCGCAGCGCGGCCGCATGGTGAACCGGGCCTGGGGCGACCCGGCCAGCCAGCTCCGCGAGCGCCACGGCGCGAAGGACTTCGAGACGCGCACGCAGGACAAGCTCGACGCCACGGGCTGAGCGCCCGCGGGCGCGATGTGGAGCAAGTGTCGAGCAGCCCGGCTTCCCCGCCGAAGCACGAACGCGGCGCGGGATGCGCGTGCTAGCACGCCGGGGTGACCCGGGTGCCTATGCTGGCGACCGCCGGCCTCCTCGGGGGATTGGCGTTACTGACCTCGCCCGCGTTGGCGCAGGGCGAGCCCCGGGAGATCGCGCGGAGCGAGGTGGAAGTCATCGGCGCCGCTGAGCTCCGTGGCTTCGAAGACACCGGCGCTTCGCCCATCGAGGTCGCGACGCGGACCTCGCGGACGAGCCTGAGGGTTCCCGTGCCCGTGCGACGCGGCGCGCTCCTCGTCGGCGCCAACTACACCTTTCTGCGCGCGGTATTCGACGCCCCGGGCGTCTCCGCGGAGCGGGCCTCCTTTCACGAGGTGGGCGTCGTCATCGGGGGGCTGGCGCAGCTCACGGACCGCTGGAGCCTCGCGCTGGCGGTCGCCCCGTCCTACGCGAGCGACTTCGAACGCAGGAGCAGCGACGCCATCAACGTCGCCGCCTTCGGGCGCGCGTCCGTCGTACTGCGGCCCGAAGAGCTCGAGCTCGGTTTCGGCGTGGCCGCCTCCTACCGGCTCGGGCGGTTGGCGCCGCTGCCGATTCTCGAGCTGCGCTGGGTGCCGCGGCCCGAGGCCACGCTGCACGTTCAGCTGCCGCAGGGGGTTCGCTTCAGCTGGATCGTACGGGAGCGCTGGCTCTTCGCCGCGGGCCTTCGCCTCGACGGGAGCCGCTACTTCATCGGGGAGACGGCTCCGGCGCGCCCCACCACGGCGAGCTTCCAGCGGGGCGTGGTGAGCGCCGGACTCTCCCTCGGCGCGCGGCTGAGCGGGCCCCTCTGGGTCGAGCTCACCGGCGGCACCACGCTCTACCGGAACTTCGAGCTGCTCGAGACCTCGGCCGAGTCGACGACGGGGCCGGACCTCGACAACGCGCTCTTTGCCCAGCTGGCGATCATCGTGCGCGCCGGGCCCCGAAGCGACGACGCGGACAACGCCCCGTCGGATCCCGTCGCCGTCCCGCGCTGATTCCGCCGGCGCTACTCCGGGAAGCCGGCGCTACTCGTCCCCGCGCTGCAGCTGAGCGAGGAGCGCCGGCGCGTTCATACGCCCGTAGCCGACGCCGTCGTCGTGGGGCAGGTCCTGGCCAGGCAGGAAGGACGCGCTGGCAGCGAGGGCCTCCTTCATGCGGCGCACGCTGGTGCTCACTTCCGACGCCCGGTCGTGCTGGAGCTCGGGCACGGCCTCGAGCACCAGCGCGAGGGCGGCGCTAACGAAGGGCGTGGCCTGGGAGGTTCCGTCGAGGGCGCAGTAGAGCGCGCGGCAACCCTCCACGTCGCGGCTGAGCGTGGACCCGGGCGCCATGGCCGACGTGATGCTCACGCCCGGCGCCGAGGTCTCGGGCTTCCGGTCCGGGTCTTCCCGCACGCCCACCAAGGGCCCTTCGTTCAGCCCGCTCTGGCTGAAGCGCGCCTTGGTCTCGGCGTCCGCGTCGAGGGCCCCGACAGCGAGGACTCCGGGCACGTTCGCAGGCGTGGCCACGTCGCGGTTCACCTCGGTGTTGCCGGCGGCGGCGACCACGTAGATGCCCGCATCGATGGCGCGCTCGACGGCAGCTTCGCTCGCGCTGGCGTCCTCGGCGAGGAGCTCCTGGATGAGGGGATAGGTGAGCCCGCCGAGGGACATGGAGATGACGTCGGCGCCGCGCTGGCGGCACCAGTCGACGGCTTCGGCGATGTCCTGGTTGCTGGCGCCGCCCTCGTCGGTGAAGACGCGCGCGACGAGCAGTCGTACGTTGGGCGCGCCGCCGGTGAGCCTCTCGTTCATGGCGATGATGCCGGCGACGTGCGTGCCATGGCCGTTGGTGTCGACGGGCTCGCGCGCGGCCTCGGCGGTGAAGTCGGCCCACTCGAGGCGCCCTCGCTCGACCACGTGCGCGAAGGCCGGATGCGCCGCGTCGATGCCCGTATCCACGACGCAGACGGAGACGCCGGAGCCCGTGAGCCCCGTCGCGAGCAGGTCGTCGAAGCCGAGGGCCTCGTAGGCAAAGGCGTTGGCGCCATAGCGGGGGACGATGGGGTCGTCGGGGTCGTCAGGCACGTCGCCGCCCTCGCCGCAGGCGGCGACGAGCGCGAGCAGAGCAATGGCGCGGACGACCATCACGCTCAGCGACGCCGGTAGGTCAGGCGGTAGCGGAGCGGTACGGAGAGGCGCTCGCCGCTCATCTGCACGTGCAGCACGAGCCGGCTCCCGTCCTCCGAGACGCGGTAGGTGGTGGTCTGCACGCCGCTCTCGCCGCGGATCGTGACCACGAGATGACCGCCCTGGCGCGTGGCCCGGGCCTGGCCGCCGCCCGCGTCGCCGCTGACCTGGACGGCCGGGCCGCCGATGGTGAGCGCGAGGCTGCCGCTGGGGCCGCTCAGCGTGACGGCCGGGCCGTTCACGGTAATCGCGATTCGCGGCGCGGGCGTCGTGCGCTCGCCGAGACGACTGCGGGCGCGCCCGCGCACCATGCGGCTGAGGTCCTCCGTGGAGGTCGCGATAGCGGCCTCGCGGCGCGCGTTTTCTTCGCCGCCGCCAGCGTACTGCCAGGTGCCCGCGAGACCGCCCTGCGCCGTGGCCGGAGCGACGGCGACGAGCGCCAGCAAAGGGAGCGGAGCGAAGAGCAGGGTCCGTCGCATCCGAGGTCCGAAGGTGGGGGGTCGGGTCAAGCTTCGTCGAGTCATCGGGGGGCCGTTTCCAAAGGTCGTTGCGACGCGGTCGTGCAGGCAGGTTGTGGGCGGAGGGAGGCGGACGGGAACGGAGTGCTCGCCCCGGGTTCAGGTGTCCTCGCAGGCGACGACGCTCTCGGCGCAGACGCAGCTGCAGCTCGACTCGGCGCACTCTGCCTCGAGGCGGTCTTGGCAGAGCTGCGTGGCCTCCGCGATGTCGTCCGAGGTGGCGCAGACGAGCAGGTCGGCGGCGCGCGCGACGCCGTCGCAGGTCACCCGGCAGGTGCAGGCGAACACGCTATCCGTCACGCAGCCGGTCATGAGCAGGCCGGCGAGGGTCATCCAACAGGCAATTCTCTTCATCGATCATCTCCTCGGGCGGCGCGATTCAGTACACAACGCGGCGCCGGCGGCGGGCCGGGGCCGTGCGTCGAACGGGGGCGGCCGGGCGGACCACGACGGGGCCGCGGTAGCGCGCGGGGTAGCGGTACACGGGCGCGCGATAGGCCGGCCGGTAGTACCAGGCCGGGCGCACGTAGACGGGACCACGACGCACCACGACGACGCGGCTGCTACCGGTCACGGCGACGACGGGCACCGGGCGCACCCACACCACCGCCGAGGGACGCGGCGGCGGAGGCGCGACGACGGTCGTCGTCCCCACGGTCACCCAGCCTCCAGGCCGGTAGACCCACGTGCCGCCGGCCCACACCCAGCGACCGGGCCGGTACGCGAAGCCCGCCTGGGGCGGCACCCAAAACCCCGAGACCCAGGCGTAGTGCGTGCCGGTCCAGTACCAGCGGCCGGAGATCCACACGTAGTTGGCAGAGGGCGCCGCGGTGCGCTGCTCATCCACGCCGCCTTCCGGCGGGCCGTAGGGCGCCGTCTGCTCCGCATCCTCCTGAGGCACGCGGAGCTGACAGGACTCCTGGAGCTCGACGCCCTCGGCGGACGCCGCGGAGGCTGGCTCGGCGGGGCAGGGGTTCGAGGGCTCGCCACTCGCGGGCGCTTCTCCGCCGGAGGTGGCCGCAGCCATGCGCGACCAGGTGCAGGTCTCGTCGTTGCAGCCCCCCCGGTAGGCGCCCTGTCGCCCGCAACCGTAGACGTTGAAGACTTCGTCGCTCTGCTGCGCGACGGTCAGGTCCGCCGCCGGGCAGCTCAGCTCCGCCGCGGCGACTTGGCGTACGGAGTCGAGCGAGCGCTCGGCCTGGGAGGAGCCGCCGCAGGCAACCAGCAGGCCGACCAGGCCCGCAAGGCGGCCCGAGGACCCTGGGAAGCGAAGGAAAGGGGGAATCATCGGTGAGCTGTGCATAGCGAACTCGCGCAGCCTCGCGGCGCGTCGACGCCGCTACGGATGCCCAAAGAGTGTTGAGCGAATCGTGAGCGCACCCGATTGACCCACTGGCGCGCGCGCTTCGCCGAGACGGCGCCGTCCCGTGCGCGACGCCCGCCTCCCCAACCGCCGCGCTTTGCTAGGGTGCCTGCGTGGTGCACTTCGGACGACGCCGGCTGCTCGCGACGGGTTCGTTGGCGCTCACCGCCCCCGTGCTCGCGGGCCTCCGGCGCATGGCCACGGCCCAGGGCGCGCCGGCGCCGGTGCCGAGGCGCATGATCGTGCTGACCACGGAGCATGGCGGGGTCTGGAACCGCTGGATGTACCCGGAGGAGTTCCTGCCCCGGGAGGTGCTGCCGCACCCGCTCCACGACGCGCACGCAGGCAGCCTCTCGGCGCGCCTCGAGGGCGACGAGCGCGTGGTCTCCGCGGTGCTTCGAGCCCCGGCGGACCGGCTCACGCCGCGCCTCCTCGGCAAGATGAACCTGCTCCGCGGGCTCGACGTGCCCTTCTACTACGGGCACGCGCGGCACGTGCTGGGCAACTACGGGACGGCCTCGAGCGACTCCAACGACGGGCCGCCGGACCGGGAGACGGCGGACCAGCTGCTCGCGCGCACCTCGCTCTACGCCGCCACGCCACGCCGGCGCACGCTCTACTTCGCCAACCGGGGGCTCAGCCTCGGGCTCGTGGACCCGGAGCGGGGTCCCGAGGCCGGCTACCAGTACCTGGCCCAGCAGTCGCCGCAGGCCATCTTCGATGCGGTGTTCACCGCGCCCCGCGACGCCGGAGAGCATGCGCGCCTTCCGCCGCTCGACGCGGTGCTCAGGAGCTACGACCGCCTCGCGAGCGGCGGCTTCCGGGCTGGCCAGCGCCTCGCCAGCGCGGACCGAGAGCGGCTCGCGCTCATGATGGCCCAGCTCCGGGAGCTCCGGGAGGCGCAGCGCGCCGTCATCGGCGCCCGCTGCGCCGAGGTCATGCCTCGCGTCGATCTCCCCCGGGATACGCCGCACTCCCCCTACGGGCCCGCGAACTTCGCGGCGATCAACGACGTGATCGTGACGGCCTTTCTCTGCGACGCGAGCCGGCTCGCGGTGGTCCGCTCCGAAGACGGGTGGCACGACGGCATGGACGCCCACGGGGGCTTTCACGAGGTGGCGCACGCGGCCGCCTCACGCGCTGACGCACCCACGGCGACGCGCTTCGGCGAGATGGTGCGCGACGGAAAGCAACGCTTCTTCGCGGACGCCTTTCTCGACCTCATCGGGAAGCTCGACGCCATCCCCGAAGGCGAGGGCACCATGCTCGACCACACGCTCGTGTGGTGGACCCAGGAGGCGGGACCCGAGACGCACATCGGGGACTCGATCCCCATCGTCACCGCGGGGAGCGCCAGGGGGCGCTTCATCACCGGCCGCTACGCCGACTACCGGGACCGAAACGTGCGCGTGCTGAGCGACGAAGACGAGGTGCTCGGCCATGTCGGCCGGCGGCGCGGCGCCTGCTTCTTTCAGTGGACGACGACCTACCTCGACGCCTTCGACGTGCCCCGCGAGGCCTGGGCGTCGGACGACCGGGTGGCCTACACGGCCATGGCGCCCAACGAGGGCGGGCTCACGCGCTACGACCGCGCCGCCATGGACGCGAGCTGCGCCGCGCCGCTACCGGGCCTGCTGGCCTGAGCGACGCGCGCGAGTCCCATGGGCCTTCGTCAGCGCTGCGTGGGACACGACGGGTCGATGCGCGGCATCGGCGACGAGCGGCGCGCGCGACCTCGGACCAAAGGGCCGTTTAGGTTAGGTCCCCCGACGCAGCTCCCGTACGCCGCGTCCGGTCTTCTTGCGCAGCAGCGTGCGGAGCGTGACGCCGTCCCGGTAGCCGACGGCCTCTGCGATCTCTTCGATGCTGCGGTCCGTGCTGCGCAGCTGATGAATCGCCTGCTCCACGCGGAGGTCCCGCACGTAGGCGATGGGCGTGCGCCCGAGGACCTTGCTCAGGCGCCGCTGCAGCGTGCGCTCGCTCGCGCCAACGGCCCTTGCAGCTTCGCTCAGAGAAAAGTCGCGGAGGTTCGCTCGGGTCCAGCGCTCGAAGAGCGCCACCATCGGGTCGGCGTGCGTGAGGTGGTCGAGCATCGCGTAGGAGGTCTGCGAAGGGCGGTGGTCCACCAAGAGGTAGCGGCCCACCAGCTGCGCGAGCGCCGGGCTCTTCTGCCGGACCATCCAGAGCGCGAGGTCCACGTGGGCGAGCGCGGCCCCGGCGGTGACATGGTCGCCGTCTTCCACGACCATCTTCGACTCGTCGAGGGTGACGCCGGCGAAGCGCTCGCGGAAGTCCGCCGAGAGCCACCACGTGGTCGTGGCGGCGCGGCCGTCGAGCAGCCCCGTCGAGGCGAGCACATAGGTGCCCGTGCAGGCGGCCGCGGTCTTCGTCCCTCCTGCGTCCGCCTCCAAGAGCGCCGTCGCCGAGTCACGTACGTCGCGTCGCTCGAGCGCCCGATGCAGGCTGCTGGGCGTCTTGTCGCCGAGGGCCGGCACCAGCATCCACTCGGCCGGCGGCGCGAGGGCCACGGGCACCGATGGAACGCGCATCCCGTGGTGCGTGTGGACCCGCCGGCGCACGGAGACGACCTGGACCGTGAAGGGCGGCGGTTCGTCGACGAGAGGAGCGAGCTCGTTGGCGAGGGCGAGCGTATCGAGGACCGACGAGAGGCCCGTGTCGAACATCCCCTCGACGACCAGGACGGAAACGCGCATGCCGCAAACGATACTATTGAAGTCGTTTGCGGCAATAGTGCGGTGTGCGCTCGGGACGTAGTTTTCTCCTCGTCGCCGCCACGGAGGCGGAGACGCACCAAGGAGACCGTCCATGCTCACCCACTCCCTCGTCGTGAAGATCGTTGCCAAGGCCGACCGTGCGGAGGACGTCGCTGCGTTCCTCACAGGGGCGCTCCCTCTCGCGCAGGCGGAGGCCTTCACGCCCGTCTGGTTCGCGCTCCGGGCCGACGCCACCACCTTCTACATCGTCGACGCCTTCGCCGGCGACGCCGACCGCACCCGCCACCTCGAGGGGCCCATCGCCGCTGCGCTCATGGCCAACGCGGAGGAGCTCCTCGCCGCTCCGCCGGCGATCCAGCCGGCGTCCGTGCTCGCCTCGAAGGTGGTCGCCTCCTAAGGAGGCGCCGGCGTCACGGCTGAGCCGCGGTGCGGCGGCGCAGATCCGGCCGAAGACCCCGGATTCGTCGCAGTCGTCTCGTTTATCTCAGTCGTCCCAAGGGAACGCCCGGGCGAGCGGGCGTTCTCGCTGGGACCGCCCGTCTAGGCCAAGGCCAGCCAGCCGGCCCAGCCGAGCACGAGCGCCTGCGTCGCGAGGCCCTGCAGCACCACGTAGGCCAGCGCGTGGCGACGCTCCGCCGGGTCGAGCAGGGCCGCGGGCAGCAAGGGCACGAGCGCGAGGGCAAAGGCCGGAACGCCCGTCGCGAGCACCACCACGCCCGCGGCGAGCGCCGTGAGCACGAGCCCGTAGCGCCCGGCCGGCTGGGACCCGAAGCGCACGGGCCAGGTACGCTTGTCCGCACGCACATCCGCCGCGTGGTCCGGCAGCGCCGTCGCGACGTTGCCCGCCCAGCCGAGCAGGTAGGTGGCGAGCAAGAAGCCCTTCGGCAGGCTCGCGAGCTCCCCGGCCTGCGCCGCGTAGCCCACCAGCGGCAGCACCACGCCCACCCCCAGGGCCTGGAGGTGCTCGCCATGCCCGCGGTAGCTCAGGCGCAGCGGCGGGTAGCTGTAGCCGTGAACGAGCGCCCCGGCCGCGAGCCAGAGCGGCACCAGCCACGCGCTCCGGCCCAGCGCGAGGGCGAAGGAGAGCCCGCCGAGCAGCCCGTAGGCCGCAAGGGCCCCCCGCCGGAGCGCGTCCGGCGAGAGCTTGCCTTCGACGAGCACCCCCGAGCCGCCGCTGAAGAGCGTTCGCTCCGCGCCGTCGTGCGCCCGGTCCGCGACGTCGTTGGCCCAGAGGATGAAGAGCTGGTCGAGCACGCCCCAAAGCGCGACGAGCACGAGCACGCGCAGATCGAAGCGCCCGGTGATCCGGTAGGCCAAGGCCTGGCCAAGCAGGAGCGGCCCGGCGAGGTTGGCCTGCGCCAGCGGCCGCGAAGCCTGCAGCCACGCGCCGAGCGTGCCGCCACCGGACCTCGTAGGGCTCGCCATGGTCAGCATGTAGCACTCCGCGCGTTGCGCGGGCGCCGGCGCGCCCTTAGCACCTCGCGGTGACCGCCGACCGTCCGCTCGCGGCGCGCATCCAGCTCTTCACCGGGAAGGGCGGCGTGGGCAAGACGACGCTCGTGGCGGCGACGGCGCTGGCGGCCGCCGAAGAAGGTCAGCGGCCCCTCGTCGTCGAGCTCGGTCACCGGGCGTCGCTGCGCACGGTCTTCGGTGTGCCCGTTGGCCACGCGCCCACGGCCGTCGGCGCCGGGGTCCATGCCTGCAACGTCGACTTCGACGAGGCGCTCCTCGACTACGTGGTCGACCACGTGCGCTTTCGTCCGCTGGCGCGCCGCCTCAGCGAGCAGTCCACGCTCCAGCGCTTCTTCCGCGCGGCGCCCGCCGTGGCCGAGATCGTCACGCTCCGGCGTCTCGAGCGCCTCGCCGAGGAGACGCACCGTGGCACGCCGCGCTGGGACCCGCTGCTCGTCGACCTCGACGCCACGGGCCATGCGCTCATGTTCCTCGCGCTTCCGGAGGTCTTCGAAGGGCTCGCCCGCGAGGGCCCGCTGCGCGCGGCGCTGGATCGCTTCGGCGCACTCCTCAGCGACGCCCGCACGCGCTTGCACCTCGTCACGCTGCCCGCGCCCTTGCCCACGCAGGAGACCCTCGAGCTCCATGCCACGCTCGCGGCCCGAAGCGGTCACGCCACCGTTCCCCTCGGGGCGCTTCTCGTGAATCGCATGCCCCCGCGCCCGCTCGGCGAGGTGCGCCGGGAGAGCCTCGCCGCGCTGGGGCCTGCCTTCGACGCCGACGTCGCGCTGGCCAAGCGGGCCTTCGCGCGCTTCGACGAAGCGCGGGCCTGCGTCGCGCGCCTCGAGGAGGCCCTGCCCTTGCCCACGGTCGTTCTCCCCGACGATCGAGACCTCCGCCGCACCCCGACGCTCGCGGCCATCACGGCCCTCGGGCGTAGAATCCGCGAGGCGCTGGCGTGAGCGCGACCATCGACGAGCTCCTGGAGCAAGCGTCGCTCCTGGTGACCGTGGGTCCCGGCGGCGTCGGCAAGACGACCACGGCCGCGGCGCTCGCGCTCCGGGCGGCCGAGCGCGGCCGCCGCGTGGCCGTCCTCACCATCGACCCGGCGCGGCGCCTCGCGGACGCGCTCGGCCTCGACGGCCTCGACGACGAACTCCGCCCCGTGGCGGTGCGCGGCGAAGGCACGCTCGTGGCCGCCATGCTCGACACGAAGGCGAGCTACGACGCGCTCATCGACCGCATCACCACCGGCGAGGCCCGGGACCGCATCCTCCGAAACCGCGTCTACGGCGCCTTCTCCAAGACCCTCGCCCGAAGCCATGCCTACGTGGCCTCGGAGCGGCTCTACGACGTGCGCCAGCGCGGCGGCGCGGAGCTCATCGTGCTGGATACGCCGCCCACGCGGAGCGCCCTCGACATCCTCGAGGCGCCGAGCCGGCTCGCGCAGCTCCTCGACGAGCGCGTGCTGCGGCTCCTCCTCGACCAGGGCGCGCCCCGCTCCCTCGCCGGGGCCTCCTTCGAGGCGTTGGCCCAGGCCGGCGGCGCGGCCGCGCTGCGCGTGCTGGCGCGCATCGCGGGCCAGGACGTCACGGGAGAGCTCCGCGGCTTCCTCGAGGCGCTCGCGCACCTGCGCGACGGGTTCCGGGAGCGGGCCGAGGTCGTGCAGGGCTGGCTCGCGGACCCGACCACCGTCTACGCACTCGTCACCTCGCCCGCGCCGACGAGCCTCGACGACGCGCGCGCCCTGGGACAGACGCTCAGCGAACGCCATCGGCCGCCGGGTCTCCTGCTCTTCAACCGAGCGTTCGTACCGGAGCCCGGCACGCGGCGGCCAGTGGCGAGACCGGAAGCACGCCCCGTACCGCCCGGCCTCGAGGCCACGGCCCGGGCCCTCGAGGCGTTGCGCGCGGGCTACGTACTCGACCGCGTGGCGGCCTGGGACGCGCTCGCCGCGCTGCGACGGTCGCTCGCACCGGAGGCCCCGGCCTTCGCCCTGGCGGAAGCCCCGGGAGACCTGCGCACGCTGGACGCCCTCCGCGATCTCCTGGTCGCTCCGCTCCCGCTGGACGCGCTCGGGCCCGAGGCGCCATCCTCCGCGCCGTGAACGAGCTTACGCCCGTCGGACGCATCGGGCGCTACGACATCCTCGGGCGCCTCGCGACGGGGGGCATGGCCGAGATCTTCTTGGCCCGCGAGTCCGGCCCCCGGCAGGCGTCGCGCACGCTGGTGGTGAAGCGCATCCTCCCGCACGTCGCGGAAGACCCGGACTACGTGGAGAGCTTCGTGGCCGAGGCCCGGCTCTCGCTGCGCCTCAGCCACCCGAACATCTGCGGCGTGGTGGAGTTCGGTGAAGAAGCCGGCCGCTATTTCCTCGCCATGGAGTACGTGCGCGGCGTTTCGCTCCACGCGCGCATCGAGCGCGTGGGCCCCCAGCCCCAGGCCCTGAGCGTGCGCCGCGGGGCCGACGTCGCGAACGCGCACACGCACGC
>JBCCAW010000693.1:0-2852 GCA_039814655.1 Myxococcota bacterium
CGGACGCGGCGCCGCAGGAGACGCTCTTCGTCGTCGCCTTTTCCCCGCGCCGGCCGCCGCGGCCGCTCTACGCCGGGCCCGTGCGCGCACCGCTCGGCAATCGGCGCCAGCCGCCGGGGCTCGCGGCGCTCGAAGGCGGGCGCGTGGCCGTGGCCAGCACCGGGGCGGAAGGACACGTGCGCGTGCGGCGCCTGGGGCTCGATGGGCGCGTGGAGGCGCCGGCGCAGGTCGACGACGCGCGCGCCGACCGGCGCTTTGCCCCGGCGCTCGCCCCCCGGGGCACGAGCCTCTTCGTCGCCTACGTGGGCACGCCGAGCCGCGAGGGCCCCACGCCGGACGCGCCGCGGCTCCGCCTCGTACGCCTCGACGCGCGGCAACAGGTGAGCGACCGGCAGAACCCGGCGCCCTCGGGCATGGGTGGCGTGGCGCCGCGTTTTCTCGGCGAGGAGCTCGCCTTCGTCGAGAGCCGGGAGGCCGTGTCGGCGCTGCTGCTCGCCACCGTCGACCCGGACGCCGTCGGCGCCGTGCTGACGCCGCTCTCCAACGTCTACGACCCCGTCGCCATCGCGCTGGCGCGGGTAAAGGAGCACACGCTCGTCGGCTACACCGCCGTGGGCCAGGGCGCGCGCACGGCCGTGGGCCTCGTGCAGGTCGCGGGCGCTCGGGCGTCGGCGCCGCTCCCGCTCGTGGCCGGCGAGGGCTACGGCCGCCTGGGCGTCGACGTGGCATCCGGGCCCGCGGCCGCGCTTTTCGTGGCCGACGCGCCGCGGGCCGAAGATGCGGACGCGCCCCGAGAAGTCCGCGCCATGCTCGTCCAGCCGGGCGATGCACGGCCGGCGATCGGCCCGCGCATCGCCCTCCCCTTCCCCGGGGAGGACCAGCGCCACGCCCACGTGGCCCGGCACGCAGACGGCACCTACGCGGTGGTCGCGAGCACGCCGGCGGGCGTCGTGGCCCACTTCCTCCGCTGCGACGACGCTGGCGGTTCGGGCTGACGCCGCGCAGGCTTGGCGCATGAGCGAGTCGCCGCGCGTGGCCGTGCTGCAGATCACCTCGAACGACGACGTCGAGGGGAACCTGGCCGCCGTGGAGCGCACGGCGCGGCGCGCGCGCGAGGAGGGCGCGACGCTTGCCGTGGTGCCCGAGTGCTTTGCCTTTCTCGGTCGCGCCGCCGGCAAGCTCGAGGTGGCCGAGCCGCTGCCCGCGGGCGGGCCCATTCTCGCGCGCTGCCAGGCGCTGGCGAAGGAGCTCGACCTCGAGTTGATTCTCGGCGGCTTCTGGGAGACCGGCCCGGACCCGGCGCACGCCTTCAACGCCTGCGTGCAGGTGCACGGCGACGGATCCGTGGGCGCGATCTACCGGAAGGTGCATCTCTTCGACGTGGGCCTGGCCGACGGGACGCGCCTCGAGGAGTCGGCGACGGTGGCGGCGGGGTCCGAGGCCGTGGTTGCGCCCACGCGCGCCGGCGCCATGGGCCTCTCGGTCTGCTACGACGTGCGCTTCCCGGAGCTCTACCGGCGCCTGGTCGACGAAGGGGCGACGTCCCTCGCCGTTCCCGCGGCCTTTACGCGCACGACGGGGCAGGACCATTGGGAGGTGCTGCTTCGGGCCCGGGCCATCGAGCAGCAGTGCTTCGTGCTCGCGGCGGCGCAGACCGGGCGCCACGTGCAGTCGGACGGCCGCGGGCGCCGGGAGAGCTACGGGCACGCGATGATCGTCGACCCCTGGGGCGCGGTGCTGGCGCGCTGCGGCGCCGGCGAGGGCTGCGCCGTGGCCACGCTCGACATGGACTACCTGGCACGCGTGCGCCGGGAGCTGCCGAGCCTGGCGCACCGGCGGCTCCGGTGAGCATGGCGGGCTCGGAGGCGCTCGCGGCGGAGGCCGCGGAACGCTGGCGACGGGGCGAGCTCGTCGCGTTTCCCACGGAGACGGTGTACGGGCTCGGCGCGGCGGCCCGGGACTCGGCGGCGGTGGCGAAGGTCTTCGCGGCCAAGGGCCGGCCCGCCGATCATCCGCTCATCGTGCATCTGGCCGCGGCGGACGTGGCCCCGGCCTGGGCGCGCAGCTGGGAGCCGCGGGCCGCACGGCTTGCCGCGGCCTTTTGGCCCGGACCGCTTACGCTCATCGTGCCGCGCGCCGCGGACGTTCCCGACGCGGTGACCGGCGGGCAAGACACGGTCGGGTTGCGCGTGCCGAACCACGCGCTCGCGCTCAGCCTGCTCGAGGCTTTCGGGGAGGGCGTGGCGGCGCCTTCGGCCAACCGCTTTGGCGCCGTGAGCCCCACGACGGCGGCGCACGTGGCTCTCGAGCTGGGCGGCGCCGTCGACCTGATCGTCGATGGCGGGCCCTGCCGCGTCGGCGTGGAGTCGACCATCGTGGACCTGAGCGGCGAGGCGGCCCGGCTGCTGCGACCCGGGGGCGTCCCGGCCGAGGCCATCGAAGAAGCGCTCGGCACGCCGCTCGCGGCCTCGGGACCCGAGGCGCCGCGGGCACCCGGCACGCTCAACAGCCACTACGCGCCGCGCGCCGAGCTTCGCGTGGTGGCGCCGGCGGCGGTGGACGCAGCGCTCGCCGACGCCTTGCGTGCCGGCCGCCGCGTGGTGCACCTGGGCGCCGAGGACCGCGGCGCGCCGCGCATCGCGCTTCCGGCGAGCTTCGAGGGCGCCGCCCGCCGGCTCTACGCGGCGCTTAGGGAGGTGGACGTGGCCGGCTTCGAGCTGGCCGTCGTCGCGCTGCCCGAGGCGCGCGGGCTAGGGCGCGCGGTGGCGGACAGGCTGAAGCGGGCCGCGGCGCCGCGGGAGTAGGCCAAGTTTCGTTTGTCGGGTCCGTTCCCTCGCTGGGGCCGGAATTGC
>JBCCAW010000189.1:0-9683 GCA_039814655.1 Myxococcota bacterium
GAGCGCTGGAAGCTGTTGAAGAGCTGGCCGTTTCCGCTTCCCGGGCCGAGAAAGCCGCCGGTCCGGTCGCTGATCTCGATGAAGTCGACGTCGTAGCCGAGGCGCACGTTGAGGCGCCGGTCGAAGACCGGATGCGTGAAGAAGAGACCGCCGCCCGTCGTGTCCTGAACGAAGGTCGCGAACTGCTGGATGTTCTTGTCCAGGCGAACGCCGAGGCCCCAGCGCGTTCGCAGGAAGTAGGGCTCGAAGAAGCTCACGCGCACGGTCTGGCGAATGCCCGAAAGCTGCACGTTGAGGCCGAGCGTGTGGCCGTTGCCGAAGAGGTTCTGCTGCTGGATCTGCGCCGTGAGGATGAAGCTCTCGATGGACGAGAAGCCCGCGCCCACCTGGAAGGTCCCCGTGGAGCGCTCCGCGACCTCGACGTTGAGCACGATGAGGTCCGGCCGCGAGCCGCGCTCTTCGGAGATGTCCACGCGGTCGAAGTAGCCGAGGCGCTGGAGAAAGAGCCGGGACCGCTCGATGCCCGTCTCGCTATAGAGATCGCCCTCGAGCACGGAGAGCTCGCGGCGGATGACCGAGTCCCGGGTCTTCGAGTTGCCGCTGATCTCGATGCGCTCGATGCGGACCGGTGGGCCGCGCACGATGCGCAGGTCCACGTCGACCACGCCGGCGTCGCCGTCCGGGGCCACGTCCGGCGTGAGCTCGACGCGGGCGTAGCCGGCGTCCCGGTAGCTCCGGCGGATGTCCTGGAGCCCCGTGGCGATGGCCGTGCGGTTGAACCACTCGCCCTCCTCGAGGGCGATGCGCTCGCGCAGGTCCTCTTCGAGGGGCTCCTGCTCGCGGCCGTTGTCGTCGACCTCCGTGACGGACACGGCGCGCACGCGGTAGCGGTCTCCCTCGACCACCGGCAGGGTGATGTCGATGTAGCGGAAGTCGCTCGTGAGCTCGACGCGTGGCGTGCCCACGCGCATCTGCAGGTAGCCCTTGTCGTAGTAGTAGGCCTGCAGGATCTGCACGTCCTGCTCGAAGGCCTCGTCGTCGAAGTTGTTCCGGCCGGACACGAAGGAGTGCCAGCGCGTGTCCTGGAGCTGGGTGACGCCGGAGAGCTCTTCGTCGCTCAGGGCCCGGTTGCCGGTGAAGCGGATGCGGCGAATCTCGACCTCTTCGCCCTCTTCGATGCGGAAGAGAACGTCGACCTCGCCGGCCTCTTCGTCCGTGGTGACGAGCTCGTAGGTGACCCGGGCGAGGAAGTAGCCCTCCTCCGCGTACTTGGCCCGGATGCGATCGACCTGGGCGCGCACGTCAGGCACCGAGAGGATCGCTCCTTCGCGAAGCGACACCTCCTCTTCGATGTCCGTGTCGTCGATCTCGTCGTTGCCCTCGAATCGCACGCGGGCGATGGCCGGGCGCTCGCGCACGGTGATCGTGAGGACGATCTCTTCGCCGACCAGCTCCCCTTCGAAGCGCACGTCGTCGAAGAAGCCGAGGTCCCAGAGCTCCTCCGCGGCGGCGGTCACGTCGACGTCGGCGCAGGGCAGGCCGCGGCGTAGCCGGACGCTCGCCCGGATGTCGTCGGGCAGCACGCGGCGGGCGCCTTCGACGCGGATGGCCCGAATCTGCCGGCCCTGGCAGATGGTGCCCGGCATACCGGAGGGCGCCTCGGACGGGACGTAGCGCGGACCCTCCGGGAGCGGTTCCTCCCCGTCTTCGGCCTCGCCGTCTTCGGGCTCGCCGTCTTCGAGCTCGCCGCCTTCGAGGTCACCGCCTTCGAGGTCGCCGCCTTCGAGGTCGCCGCCGTCCCCGGCGTCGCCTGGGGCTCCCTCGGCGGGCAGGTCGTCGCCGGCCTCACCCGCGTCCCCCGCATCCTCCGTCGCCGCCTCGCCCGCCTCCTGCGCTTCCGCCACGGGCGTGGTCGGCGCGAAGGGCAGCGCGAGGATCAGCGCTGCGAGCGCGAGGAGCCGAAGAGCAACGGGCATGGAGCGAAGCGAAGGCAGCGAGGGCAGAGGATGGTGCACGCGCACCGTTGCTGGCGAAACGCCCCGTCGCCGCCGACGCGCGGCTATACGAAACGCCCCTGAACGGGTCAACCGCCGGCCTCAACGCTTGGGCCGCCCGGAACATTCGCGAGGGCCGAGTCGTCGTCATTCGGGGACCCCGGCGAAGCCGGTGGGCGGCGCCGCCCGTCGTCCTCGACGCGCCCGTCGCGCATGCGCACCACGCGTGGCATGCGGCCGGCGAGGTCCAGGTTGTGCGTGACGATGAGAAAGGTCGTCCCCCGGCGGGCGTTGAGCTCGAAGAAGAGACGGTGGATGGCCTCGCTCGTCGCCGTGTCGAGGTTGCCCGTAGGCTCGTCGGCGAGCACGAGGCGCGGCTCCATCACGAGCGCCCGCGCGAGGGCCACGCGCTGCTGCTCCCCGCCGCTGAGCTCGCCCGGGCGATGCGCGAGGCGATGTCCGAGGCCGACCTCGTCGAGGAGCGACTTGGCCCGATCGCGGAGCGCCCGGCGCCGGAGCCCGCGCACGAGGCCGGGCATCATCACGTTCTCGAGCGCGTCGAACTCGGGCAGGAGGTGGTGAAACTGGAAGACGAAGCCCAGCGTCTCGTTCCGGAAGGCCGCGAGCCCCGCCGCGTCCAGGCGCGTGACGTCCTGGCCGAGGTAGGTGATCGCGCCGCTCGTCGGCAGGTCGAGGGTGCCGAGCAGGTGCAGGAGCGTCGATTTTCCCGCGCCCGAGCGGCCCACCACGCTCACCATCTCGCCGGCGCCGATGCGGAGGTCGACGCCCTTCAGCACCTCCACTTCGTTGCCCTCGTGGAGGAAGGTCTTGCGGACCCCCTCCGCGACCACGAGCGGCAGCGCGGGCGCCGCGTCGCTTTGCGCCGGCTCGCCGGCGGGGTCGGCGGGGTCCGGGGAGGGTTCTGCCGGGGCGTGGGAGAGGGGGTCGGTCACGGTCGTGGGCGTCGAGGTGCGGGGCACAGAAGAGAGAGAGGGCCTACTGGTAGCGAAGCGCGTCGACGGGACGAAGGCGGCTCGCGAGCACCGCGGGGAAGACCGTGGCCAGGACGCAGACGAGCACGGCGCTCACGCCCACGACGGCGAACTCGGTCGGGTCCACGGTCACCGGGAGCCGGTCGATGTAATACACCTCCGGGTCCATGCGAATGCCAAAGCGCTCCGTGGCAAAGGTCAGCACGTAGCCGAGGCCCAGGCCGAGCAGCGCCCCGAGGGCGCCGATGAGCAGCCCTTCAGACAGGAAGATCCGCACGACGTCGGACGGCGAGGTGCCCATGGCCTTCAGGATGCCGACCTCCCGGCTCTTCTCCTGCACCATGAGCGTCAGCGTCGCGAAGACGCAGAAGCCGGCGATGAGAATCGCGATGCCAAGCGCCACGAACATCGCCAGCTTCTCGAGGGCGAGGGCCCCGAAGAGGTTGCGGTTGAGCTCCTGCCAGTCGCGGACGACGAGCGCGTCGCGGCCCGCTTCGGCGAGGCGAAGGCGGAGCGCCGACGCCACCGCCGGGGCACGCTCCACGTCGTCGACCTTCACCTCGACGCCGCTGATGCCCTGGCCCGTGCCCAGAAAGCGCTGGCCCTCTTCCAGCAGCACGTAGGCGAGCTTCATGTCGAACTCGTACATGCCGCTGTAGAAGATGCCCGCGACGCGGAAGCGGCGGACCTTGGGCACCGGGCCCGTGGGACCCAGGGCCCCGAGCGGCGACACGACCTCCAGCTCGTCGCCGACGAAGAGCCGGAGCGTGCGCGCGAGCTCCCGGCCCACGATCACGCCGGGCAGCACTTCGCCCTCGGGCTCCGCGTCGGCGTGGTCCCTGGCGCCGAGGAGCCGTCCCGGGGGCACCTGGCCCAGGGCGCCGCCGTCTTCGCCGAGAGCGCCCGCCGGCAAGCCCGTGGTCTCGTCGAAGAGCTCACTCTCCAGCAGCCGCTCGATGGCGCGCGCCTCGCGGGCGTCTTCGGCGTCGGCGCGTCCCTCCCTTGCCGCCGCGTCGTCATCGCCGCCCGGGCCTCCGTCGCCAAGGTCGAAGATGGAGCTGCCGCCGCCGGGGTCGAGGCGCAGCAGGCGCTCGGGCTGCTCGAGGTTGTCGAGGCTGCCGCGGCCCCCGACCTCTTCCGAGAGGTACTTCTCCAGCTCGATCACCGTGCGCGCGCTCTCCGTGTCGATGCCCTGGAGCACGGCGCCGGCGCGGTTCGAGGCGCTGGTGACCATCACCTCACCGCGCACCACCGGCGTGGCGGCCACGACGCGCTCCTCGGCGCGCACGGCCTCGAGCACCGGGAGCCAGCCCTCGAAGGTCCCGCCGGCTTCCGCTTCGACCACCGCGTGCGCGTTGGCGCCAAGGATCTTGTCTTTGAGATCGTTGCGGAAGCCGCCCATGACGCTGAGCACCACGACGAGCATGCAGGTCGAGACCATCACCGCGCCGATGGAGAGGCCGCCGATGGCAGCGAGAAAGCCGCTCTTCTTCGCCCGGAGATGCCGCGACGCGACGAGGGGTCGGAACCCCAGCGATTCGAGGCCGCTCATGAAGGGCGGCAGGAGCCGGGTCACCAGGCGCCACGCGAAAAAGGCGTGCAGCGCGAGGCGCAGCGTTGCCTGCTGCAGCTGCACCGCGTCGCCGTCCGCGGGGACGAAGGGGAGGGCGAAGAAGGCCCAGACGGAGGCGGCCAGGAGCGCGCCGTCCGCGAGCACCCAGAACACGCGCCGGGCGCGGAGCGGAAGCAGAAACCACTCGCTGACGAGCAGCACCACGTCCGCCAGGAGAAACGCGACCCCCGGCGAGAGCGCCACCAGAAAGGCGTCGCGCCGCCCCTCGCCTAGGGCGCGCCCGGCTTCCTCGAGCGTGCCGCCGAAGAGAAAGCCCTGCGGGGCCGCGATGATGAGCGCGGACAGGGTCAACGCCACGAGGAGCATCAAGAAGATCGCGTTGCCGATGGAGACGGCGGCGCGCGCCTGACGCCGGAGGCGCCCCTCGACGCCCAGAGGCAGGTGCCTGGCCGCCCGGAGCAGCGCCGCCGCGAGCGCGATTCGTAGCGCCACCGGCGCGCCGGTGACGCCGATCGCGATCCCCAAGACGCGGGACTCGTCTCCCCCGGTGTAGCGCGCCGCGAGCTCTTCGAAGAGCACGGGAACGGCGAGGGCCGTGGCGAGCTGGAGCAAGCCCACGAGCGAGTGCAGCGGCGTGAGCCACCGGACCCGGCGCCGCGCCACTTCCGCGCGCGAGGGTGGCCCCCGCCGGGGAGCTGCGCCGGCCGCCGTGGTGTCCGCCATCCGGGTCACGCCTCGGGGCGGAGCAAGGGGAAGAGCAGCACGTCGCGAATGGAGGGCTGGTCGCAGAGAAACATCACCAGCCGGTCGACGCCGAGGCCCAGGCCCGCCGCCGGCGGCATGCCGTGGGAAAGCGCGCGCACGTAGTCCGCGTCGAAGTCCATGGCCTCGTCGTCGCCCTTGGCCCGGTCGTCGAGCTGCGCGCGGAAGCGCTCGGCCTGGTCGTCCGGATCGTTGAGCTCGCTGAAGGCGTTGGCGACCTCCCGGCCTTCGATGAAGAGCTCGAAGCGGTCGACCCACTCCGGGTCATCGTCCTTGCGCCGGCTGAGCGGCGAGACGCTGGCGGGGTAGTCCGTGATGAAGACGGGAACGCTCTTGGTGCCGTCCCCATTGCGGTAGAGCTGGGCCAGGTTCTCCTCGGCGAGCACCTCGTAGAGCGTGAGCAAGCGGTGACCGTGGGAGGGAGCGCCGGCGAGGCCCTTCCGGTCCGCCGGGGGAAGGCGCGGGGCGAGGGTCTCCGCGAACGCGACGAGCGCGCCCTCGTCGTCGAGCGTCGCTCGGTCGAGGGACGCGCCGGCCAGGAGCTTTGCGTTCGCCTCGAGCCCGGCTGCCGCGAGGATGGAGTCGCGCATGGGCACGCGCGCGAAGGGCTCTCCGAGCGTGAAGCTCCGTTCGCCCACGAGCTCCGGGTGAGCCTCGCGGACGGCGGCGTCGACGGCGCGGAGCATCGCTTCGCTCAGGTCCATCAGCTCCTCGAAGCTCGCGTAGGCCTGGTAGAGTTCGAGCATCGTGAACTCCGGGTTGTGCTTCGTGCTGATGCCCTCGTTCCGGAAGTTCCGGCCGATCTCGTAGACCCGGTCGAAGCCGCCGACCACCAGGCGCTTCAGGTAGAGTTCTGGCGCGATGCGCAGGTAGAGGCCCATGTCGAGGGCGTTGTGGTGCGTCGAGAAGGGCTTGGCCGCCGCCCCGCCGCGCACCGAGTGAAGCATGGGCGTCTCGACCTCGAGGTAGTCCCGGTCGTCGAGGAAGCGCCGGAGCGTCTTCACCATCAGCGCCCGGGCGCGGAACACCGCGGCCACGCTCGGGTTCGCGAAGAGGTCCACGTAGCGCTCGCGGTAGCGCTTCTCGACGTCCTTGAGCCCGTGCCATTTCGCCGGAGGCGGCAAGAGCGCCTTGCCCACGTGCTGGTAGCTCCGTGCGCTCACGGCCAGCGCGCCGGTGCGCGTCTTGATGAGCGGACCGCGCACGGCCACGTGGTCGGCCAGGTCCACGGCCTTGAGCATCGCGGCCTGGTCCTCGGGGAGCGCGTCCTTGCGCACGAGGGCCTGGGCGTCGCCATGGGGCGTGCGAAGCACCAAGAAGGGCCCGCGCTTGGCCATGACGCGGCCGTAGAGCGGGTGCGTCGCCTCGTCGCCGGTCAGCGCCGACTCCTCGGGCAGCTCGGAGCGCGCCGCGTCGTCCGCGTGCGCGAGGGCCACCACCGCGGCGCGCGCCTCGCGGTCCGCTTCGCTGGGCCGGAAGTCGTTCGGAAAGGCGCGCGTACCCGCGGCCACGAGGGCCTCGGCCTTCGTGCGCCGCGCGGCCATCAGCTCGTCTTCGTTCGCCACGGCTCAGTCCCTCTTGGCCTTGGCCTGTTCCTGACGCTTGTCCGCGCTGAGCATCAGGTAGGTCTCCATGAACTCGTCGAGGTCCCCGTCGAGGACCGCGTCCGCGTTGCCGGCCTTGTGCTCGGTGCGCTCGTCTTTGACGAGCTTGTAGGGCTGGAGCGTGTAGGTCCGCGCCTGGCTGCCAAAGGCGATGTTCGAAAGATCGCTCATGAAGGCCTCCTGAAAGGCCTCCTCACGTTCCCGCCGGGCCTTCTCGTAGAGGAAGCCCTTCAGCATCTTCATGGCGCGATCGCGGTTCTGGTGCTGCGAGCGCTCCTGCTCCACGCGCACGACGTAGCCCGTGGGAAGGTGCGTCAGGCGCACGGCCGATTCCGTTCGGTTCACGTGCTGCCCGCCCGCGCCGCCGGAGCGCATGGTGTCGATCTGGATGTCTTCGTCGCGGATCTCGACCTCGACGTCGTCGTCGAGCTCCGGCGTGACGCGCACGGCGACGAAGCTCGTCTCCCGGCGCCCGGAGAACTTCGAGACGCGGATGAGCCGGTGCACGCCGTTTTCCGAGCGGAGAAAGCCGTAGGCGTTCGTACCCTTGACGAGCATCTCGGCGCTCGAGATGCCCGCTTCCCCGCGCTGCTCGTCGAGGACCTCGACCTTGAAGCCCTTCTTCTCCGCCCAGCGCCGGTACATGCGGTAGAGCATCGACGCCCAATCCTCCGCGTCCGATCCGCCGGCGCCGGAGTTGATGGACAGCAGCGCGTCGTTGTCGTCGTCCGGCGTGAGCATGCGCTTCAGCTCGAGGCCACGGACCTGCACCTCGAGCTCCGGAAGCTGCGCCGTGAGCTCCTCGAGCTCGCCGGCGGCGTCCTCGTCGCCCTCCACCATGTCGATGAGCTCGAGGATTCCCTCGACGTCGCTCGAGACCTTTTCGAAGCCCTGCACCGTCGCTTCCGCCGCGGCGCGTTCTTTCATCACCTTCTGCGCCTCGGCCTGGTCGTCCCAGAAGCCTTCGCGAAGGCTCAGGTTCGTCAGCCGGTCGACGGTGTGTTTCAGGCCAGGGACGTCAAAGATACCTCCCCAGCGCCTGAAGGCGCTGGGCGAGGTCCGACGCGCGGTCGCGGCTCTCACCAAGGGTGTTCATGAGAGACCGGAGCTACCCCGCCCGGGTCGCCGGGGCAAGGGCCGAAGGGCCCGGGCTCAGCCCGAGCGGCGTACGGCGTCCGGCCGGTCGCGCATCATCCCGTCGACGAGCGTCGCGATGCGAAGGCGATCGGACTCGCTCGCGTAGACGAAGCCGATGCCCATGCCCGGCTCCATGTCCTTCCCCGGCGCGAGGCAGCCGCCGGGGGCGAGGTCGGCCTCGCGGACGATCCACTGCACCTTGCCCCGCAGCCGCAGGCTCTCCTCGAGGTCCGGGACCTCGAGCACGAAATGAAAGGTCGTGCCGATGGGCAGCGGTTTGAGCGTGCGGATGAAGGTGCCGCCTTTGCTGATGTTCTTCGTGTAGTCCGCGAAGAAGGCGTGCAGCCGGTCGTAGGCGACCTTGAGTTCGATGGGGGCCCGGCGTTCCTCACGCTTCTCGCCCCGGGCGCGGCGGAGCGTCGGCGCGTCTTTGGGAGCGGGGTCCACGCGAGGATCGTAGTCTTGTCGCGGCCTCGCGGGAAGAAGCTGACGCGCGCCCAAGCTTTCCTGGCCCTCCGTTGTCGTAGCGAGCGTGCTGGCGTACGTTGCTGTCGATGATCTCCTCGAGGGGCCCGCGGAACGGTCTGCCCCCGCGACGGTGCCGCTCCGGGTGGTCCGTGGCAGGTCGGGACCGCGCGGCGCGGCCGGAGCACCAGGCGCCGTGAGCGACGCCGCGGCCAGCACCGAAGCGACCGAGGCGGTGCTCATCGAGCGGGCGCAGGGCGGCGACCAGCGCGCCTACGGGCGCCTCGTGCGTCTGCACCAGCGCCGCGTGTGGTCCACCGCACGTCAGCTCGTACGGAGCCCGAGCGACGCGGACGACGTGACCCAAGAGGTCTTCCTGCGGGCCTGGCGGGCGCTGGGGCGCTTCGACGGGCGCTCCAAGCTCAGCACCTGGCTCTACCGCATCACCGTGAACGTGAGCCTGAACCTTCTCCGGAAACGAAAGCGGCGCGCGGCCGGCGACATCGACGACCCGCGGGTGCCCGAGCCGCAGGCGGATCCGACGCAGGGCCAGGTGGATCCGGCACGCGTCCAGGAGCTCGGGGAGCTGCAGCATCGCCTCGCGGGCGCCCTGGACGAGCTCTCGGACACGCTGCGGAGCGCCGTCGTGCTGGTGCTCTTTCAGGGTTTGCCGCACAAGGAAGCGGCCGAGGTGCTCGGCTGTCCCGAGGGCACCGTGGCCTGGCGCATCCACGAAGCGCGACGAAAGCTGAAGGCTTCCCTCGGGGACCTCGCGCCGGCGCACGCGCACCCGCAGGCGCGCGCCGGGAAGGGCACGGTGTCGTCGTGAAACCCGAGCTCGAAGGTCGCGTGCAGGAGGCCCTCGACAGTGGACGTGATCCCCTCGCGGCCTCCGGCGAGCTGCGCACGGAGCTCGAGGAAGCAGGAGCCGTCGACGACGCCCGGGCCCTGGCGACCGTGGACGCCTGGCTCCGCGAGGAGGCCGCTGGCGTGAGCGCGCCGGGCGTCGCCGCGTCGCCGGGCCTCGCCGACCGCATCCTGGCCAGCCTCGGCGCGGAGGCCGGTGCGGAGGCCGGCGACGAGGACTTTGACGCGCTCGCACCTCCGGAGAGGCTCCTCGCCGAGGGCGCCGAGCCGCAGGCCACGGTGATCGCGC
>JBCCAW010000617.1:0-3479 GCA_039814655.1 Myxococcota bacterium
ACGACATCCGGCGCCGCCACGCCCCGCGCGCGGCGCGCCTCCGCCTCGCGCACGGATCCTTGCCGGACCCGCTCCCGGCAAGCCTGGCCGCGCACATCGAGGCCGTGAGCCCCGACGGCGTCTTCGAGCAGCTTCGCCTCTCACCGGGCGCGGAGGCGCCGGCGGTGCTGCGCGCGCTCATCGAGGCGGGGCTGCCCGTGGCCGGCTTCGATGAGCGGCTGGCCACCATGGAGGAGATCTTCCTCGCGAGCGTCGGCGTGACGAAGGATGCGGCGCCGCGGCTACGGGAGGCGGCCCGATGATCCGCGCCGACAAGGTGCGCACCATCGCGCGCTTCGAGCTCCTGCAGATCGCTTCCCGGCCTTCCTACCTGCTCGTGACCTTCGGGCTGCCGCTCTTCTTCACGCTCATCGGCGGCGGCATGATCGGCCTCCAGGGTTGGTTTCTGGCGCGAAAGGTCGAGCGCGTCGCCGCCTATGGCGTCGTGGACGAGGCGGACCTGCTCGGCCCGGAGGTCTTTGGCCCGGACGGGTACGTCACGCTCGGTCCCGTGCTCCTCGAGCGCATGGAGAGCGAGGCGAGCGCGCTCGCGGCCCTCGAGGGCGGCGAGCTCGGTGCCATCTACGTCGTGGAGGCCGACTACCGGGCCACCGGCCAGGTGCGCGCCTACGCCGCGGAGGCCGGACCGCTGCTCAGCGTACGCAGCGCCACCGCCGAGCCCGTGCTCGCTCGGCTCCTCGTCGACCGCTTGCTCCGGGACGCGGGCGTCGACGACGCCACGCGGGACCGGGTGCTCGACCCCATGGAGGTGCAGCGCCAGACGGTCACGCGCGAAGGCGAACGGCGCTCGGCGCAGGACCAGGCCCTCGAGCTCCTCGTGCGCTCCGGCGCGCCCTTCATGCTTGGGGTGCTGCTCCTGACGGCGCTGCTCTCGGCGAGCGGCTACCTCGTGCAAACCGTCGCCCTCGACAAGGAGAGCAAGCTGGTCGAGGTGCTCCTGAGCTCGACCGATCCCGACGAGTTGCTCACGGGCAAGCTGCTCGGCCTCGGCGCCGCCGGGCTCCTTCAGTTCGTGGTGTGGGCGTTCATGGTGGTGGGCGGCGCGGGCACCGTGGCCGCGCTCTTCACGTCGCTCTCCATTCCGCTCCCCTGGGAGGCGCTGGCGCTCTCCCCGCTCTTCTTCGTGCTGGGCTACCTCTTCATCGGCTCGCTCATGCTCGCCACCGGGTCCCTCGGGAGCAGCGTGCCCGAGAGCCAGAAGCTGACCCTCGGCTGGGCGCTGCTGGCGGTGCTGCCGCTCATGCTCCTCGTGATCCTGCTGGAGGAGCCGCACGGCAGCGTCGGCAAGCTGCTCACCATTCTCCCCTTCAGCGCGCCGCTGACCGTCGTGGTGCGCACGTCCCTGGACCCGGCGGGCATCGCGGCCTGGGAGATCCTCATGGCGCTCGCGGTGCTGCTCATGTCCACCTGGCTATCCATCCGCGTCGGCGCCCGGCTCTTCCGCATCGGGCTGCTCCTGAGCGGTAGCCGCCCCTCCTGGGGCGAGCTGCTCCGCCAGGCGCGCATCCGGTGATCCAGGCCCCTCGGACCCGTGCAGGCTCCGGGAAGCGCTTCGCCGGGGCCGGCTCATGACATGGGGCGCTCGCTCGGCGTAGCTTCGGGCCATGGATGACCGGGTCGCTCGCTGCTTGCTTCTCGCCCAGGTGCTCAGCGCCGACGGCATCATGGCCGCGCCGGAGAAGGCCTTTCTCGAGCGCGCCATGAGCGGCCTCTCCCTCGACGCGGCGGAGCGCGAGCGCGTGTTCGCCATGGAGGGCTTCGAGGAAGCCGAACGGGTGGTGCGCGGCATGGACGAAGCGGCGCGCCGCGCGCTCGTCGACGAGCTGGTGGCGGCCGCGCTGGTGGACGGGAAGCTCAGCCCGCACGAGCTCACGGCCGTCCAAGGGCTCACGCTAAGGCTCGGGCTCGGCTGAGCGTGGCACCGCGGTCCCCGGGGGCCCTGGCGCTGCTCGGCCTTGGCGTCTGCGCGGCGCTGGCCGCCGCGGCCCCGGACCGCTCGGCGCAGGCCGCCGGCCCGCCGCGCACGCTCCCGTCCCTTCCGCTCCACTGCCAGGTGGCGCCGGGGCCGGCCGGCCCGGTGGTGCGGCGCGCGTGGCTGATGGCGCAGCTCGCGTCCGCGAACGCCGCCTACGCGCCCGCGGGCATGCGCTTCGAGCTGGTGGCTCATGGACCTCTTCCCGCGGGTCACGCGGTGCTGGAGACGCGCCGGGACCGCGCGGCGCTCGGCCGCTACTGGCGCCGCGGGGTGCTGAACTGCTTCGTCGTGGGCCGGCTCCGGGACGTCGATGACCCCACGCAATGGCGCCGCGGCGTTCACTGGCGGAGCCCCGAGCGTCCGGAACGTCACTGGGTCATCCTCTCGTCCGTGGGCCCCGCGAGCACGCTCGGCCACGAGCTCGGCCACTACTTCGGGCACGCCGGGCACCGGCCGGAGCCGGGCAACTTGATGAGCCTCGACCACGGGCCGGCGCCGCAGCTCGACGCCGGCCAGCGCCGGCTCGTGCGCCGCGGCGCCTGGGAGGCCCTCACGGAGCGCGCGCTGCTCACGGCGCTGCTCATTCAGCGGCTCCGGCGCTGAAGGAGCTAGCGGACGACCTCGACCACGAGGTCGTTGCGCCGCGCGGCGTCGGCCGGTGAGCTCGGGCCCGTCGCGTCGCGGCGGCCGTCGGGGCCGAGGCTGAGGAGCTGGAAGCCCAAGGGCATCGCCTCGAGCTGGAAGGGGGCGCCGGTGAAGGGGTCCGCGAGCGCGGCGTCGTCCGGGGCGGCGGTGGGTGGCGTGCCCGTACGGAGCTCGGCGGCCAGCAGGGCGACGGCGGCGCCCAGCGCGCGGAGTACGCCCTGGGCGCTCGCGTCTTCGACGACGCTCGGCGGCCAGGTTTCCGGCGGCGCCGCGAGCTGCGCCGGGTAGGCGTCCGAGCGGAGCGCACCCAGGGCCAGGCCGGCGTCGAGAAACGCCTTGGCGGCCCGGAGCGCAGCCCGGAGCTCGGCGGCCATGGGCCCCTGCGCCGCGAGCAGAGCCCGCGCGTCGTCGACCTGGCCAGCGGCGTTGGCCAGCTGCTCGCGTTGCACCGCCGGCGCGACGGGCGGCGGGTGCGAGGCGAGGAGCCGGAGCTGCGCCGCGGCTTCGTCGAGGGCCCGCTGGCCGCCCCCACGAAAGGCGCGCGTGGCGCAGCCCAGCACCACGCGCCGGGCCGCGACCGGCACGCGCAGCCCCCGGAGCCGCTCGGCGACGCCGAGGCCCACGCTTCGGTCCTGGCCGATGCGGATGGCCGCGCCGGCGCGGCGGAGGCAGCTCCCGGGCTCGAGCGTCGCGGCGCTCGCGAGGAGCGCCAGGATTCCGCGGTCGAGGGCCGCGTCGTCCGCCGCGCCGGAGCGAGGCTCCGTATAGCGTCGGCGGGCGGCGTCGGCGAGGGCCAGGA
>JBCCAW010000448.1:0-5070 GCA_039814655.1 Myxococcota bacterium
GCCCCAACCCCGGCACGCACGGCACGCTACCCAACGCGGGCCGGGTGCAAGCGCCGCGTCGGGATGCGCGCCCCGGCCGCCTGAGTGCGGCCGCGCTGCGCCCCGAGGCGCCCGCCGCACGTCGCGCCCTTCGCGCGGACGTTGGCCAGCTCCGGCGGACCGCGCCGCGCCCGCCGCATCGCGATCCCACGGAGCACACGTCTCCGAACGAGCGCGTCGACGGGTCCCGGGCGCAGGAAGCGCTTCGTTGGTTGGGGGCGGCGCTCGCCGCCAGCCACGGGCGCGCCGAGCTCCGTCGGGAGCGCGATGCGCAGACCACGACCTACCGCCTTCGCCAGCCCCTCGCGCCACGCTCCGCGGACGACGCGCTGGCCTTTCGTGCCGCCTGCCTCGCCGGTGAGCGAGCCGCGCTGCACTCGGTCTTCATCGCCGACCGCGAGGCCGCCGAGGTCGCCGTGAGCCTCCCGAGCGACGGGGACGCCGCCAACCCCGGCCGGCCCAGCGGAGCGTGGCTGGCGCCATGATCCGCGCCGCCACACTCAGCCTCACGACGCTGGCCCTGCTCGCGCTCGCGGGGGAGGCCCACGCGCAGGACCGCATCTTCCGCGCCGGTCTCCAGGTCGGCGGCGGCGTGAGCTTCGGGCAAGGGGGAAACGCCGACCTCGTGGTCCGGCCCACGCCGACCTTCCTGGACGTCGAGGTGCGGACCTGGTCGAGCGAGGAGCCCACGCTCTCGCTGGGCGGCGTGCTGCGCCTCGAGGTCGGCCAGGGCCGCGTCGGTGGCGCCATGGTGCCGCGGGCCAGCTACCGGCGCCTGATCGGCACGCGCGAGGTCCGGGTCTTCGCGGGCCTCCCTTACTTCTTCGCGCCCTACACCATGCTCGGCGCAGAGCTCGGCGCCGGCGGGCGCATCGACCTGGGCCCGGGCTTCGGGCTCGTCTTCAACGTGATGAGCAGCCTCTTCTTCGTCGGGAGCGACGTACCCGACGGCGGCGCCATCGTGATGGTGAACGCAACGGTGGGCATCGAGCTCGGGGTGCGGCCGTGAGCCCGCTGCCAGCCCGGAGCTTTCGGCTTCTCGCGCTGCTCGCCAGCGCCTTGCTCGGGGGCGGGTGCGCCGAGGCCTGCCTCCGCAACTCCGACTGCACGAGCATGGAGGTGTGCCTCGCCGGGCTCTGCGCGACGCCTCCGAGCGACGGCGGCATGGACGGCAGCCTCGACGCGGCCGAGGACCTTTCCGGCTGCGACGCCTCCGCGCCGAGCGACATGGACCCGAGCGAGATGGGCGAGATGGACGTGACGGACGTGTGCGACGAGGACGCCGGCATGGACGACGCCGGCATGGACGACGCCGGCATGGACGACGCCGGCATGGACGACGCCGGCATGAGCGACGCCGGCATGGACGACGCCAGCATGGACGACGCCAGCATGAGCGACGCCAGCATGGACGACGCCAGCATGGACGACGCCGGCATGAGCGACGCCGGCACGGACGACGCGGGAGCGACCGATGTCTGACGCGGCCGTTGGAGCGCTGACGGGATGCGGCCGCGCCTCGGTGACGCGACGCGAGAAACGGCGCCGCCAGGGCTTGGCACGTGCGCTGCACTGCTTCGGTGTCGAGGGACGTCTCTTCGGAACGCTCCTCACGGTGGTTTCTCTCTCGGACCCGGCGGTGGGACTTGCTCAGGTCCCCTCGCCGGGTCCGAACCCCATCCCGAGCGGCGTCCCGCCGGCGCGCTCGGCCCCCACCGCGCCGCCGGAAGACGAGGGAAGGGACCGCATCCGCCTCGAGGAGGTCGTGCCCGCGCTCTCCGGCAGCCCCCTCGGCGCCACGCCCATCGCGCCCGCACCGCCCCTTGGCCGGCGCCGCGTCGTGACCCGGGGCCAGGTGCTCGCCGCCCTCGCCGAAGCCGGTGTGAGTGCGCGGGGCCTCGCGATCCCCGCGCGCACCACCATCGCCCGCGCGGTCCGGCGCCTCGACGCGGAGGCGCTGCGCGTCCGGGCGCTGCCCATCGTGGCCGCCGCGCTGGCGCCCTGCACCATCGACGAACTTCGCCTCGCGGGCCGGGCCGACCTCCCGCCCGGGGAGATCACGCTCCGCGCCGAGATGCGCCGTCCCACGCTCACGGGGACGAGCGCGAGCGGCTTCGTGCACGTCTCCGCCGGCCGCACCACGCGGCGCATCGCCGCCCGCGCCCGGCTCCGCTGCCCGCCGCCGGTCATCGCGCCGGGTCGACAGGTCCGGGCCATCGTCACCTTCGGCAGCATCCGCGCCAGCGCGCCGGCCATCGCGCGGCAGGCCGGCCGCGTCGGCGACGTGGTCCGTTTGCAGAACGCGGCAACCGGCGCCGCCCTCCGAGGCCGCGTCCTCGACGCCGACACCGTGGAGCTCCTCCCATGAAACGCCTCGCCCTCCTCTTGGCCCTCTCTGCGTGCGGCCCGAACCACATCCAGCCGCATGCGCCGCGCACGCGGAACTACCAGCCCGGGGACTACGCCGAGTCCGCCGCGCCCGTGAGCCCCGGCTCGCTCTGGACCGAAGGCTACGGCGGGCTCCTCGTCGACCCGCGTGCGCGCCGCGTGGGCGACCTGGTCACCATCCGCATCGACGAGACCGCCTCGGCGAGCGGCGAAGCGTCCACGAGCATGCAGCGGGAAGCGGAGCACGACTTCCAGCTCGGCGGCGCCCTCGGCTTCCTCTCCGCGCTTCAGTCCGCGGCCCCGGGCGTGGACCCTTCGCGGCTGCTTCAGGTGATGAGCGAGTACAACTTCGACGGCGACGGCTCCACGGAGCGCGGGAGCCGCGTGAGCGCCGTCGTGGCCGTCCGCCTCAAGCAGCGCCTGCCGAACGGCGACTTCTTCGTCGAGGGGACGAAGGTGATCCTCATCAACGACGAGGAGCTGCACGTCTACGTGTCCGGCGTCATCCGCACGCAGGACATCGAGCAGGACAACTCCGTGCGCTCGAGCCTCGTCGCCGACGCGCAGATCGAGTTCACCGGCCGCGGCTCGCTCTCGAGCAACCAACGCCAGGGCTGGCTGTCTCGACTGCTGAGCCGCGTACGCCCCTTCTGAAGGCTCCCCCATGTCTCGCTACATCGCCCTCGTTCCCCTCCTGACGCTCCTGCTCCCGGCTCCCGCGGAAGCCGCCCGCGTGCGCGAGCTCGTGGAGATCGCCGGCGTGCGTGACAACCAGCTCACGGGCTACGGCATCGTCGTCGGCCTCAACGGCACCGGCGACTCGCAGCAGTCCCGCTTCACGATCCAATCCGTGGCGGCCATCCTCCGGCGCCTCGGCGTGACCATCGACCCTTCGCTGATCCGCACGAAGAACGCTGCCGCGGTCATGGTCACCACGACGCTCGGTCCCCACGTGAACCCGGGCACGCGCGTGGACGTCACCGTGTCGAGCCTCGGCGACGCCCGGAGCCTCCTCGGCGGCACGCTGATCCAGGCGCCGCTCCTCGGCGCGGACCAGGAGGTGTATGCCGTGGCCCAGGGCGGCGTGGTCATCGGTGGGTTCTCGGCCCAGGGCGGCAACGGCAGCTCCGTCAGCCTCAACCACGTGACGGCCGGGCGCGTGCCCAACGGCGCCATCGTCGAACGCGCCGTCGCCATGAGCGGCCTCGACGGGGACATCATCGAGCTCAACCTGCAGCAGCCGAGCTTCGTCACCGCGAGCCGCATCGCCACGGCCATCAACGGCGAGCTCGGCGAGGAGACGGCCCGGGCCACGAACAGCGGGACCGTGCAGGTGCGCGTGCCCGAGAGCTACGCCAGCAACCGCGTCGGTCTCGTGGCCGCCATTCAGCAGCTCGAGGTGAACCCGGACCAGCCGAGCCGCATCGTCATCGACGAACGCACGGGCACCATCGTGCTCGGCGCCGGCGTCGCCATCGGCGAGGTGGCCATCGCCCAAGGCGGCCTCACCATCGAGGTGTCCGAGCGCTTCGCCGTGTCTCAGCCGCGGGCCTTGGCGGAAGGCGACACGGTGGTCACGCAGGAGAGCGGCGTGCGCGCGGAGACCTCGCTCAACGTGGAAGGCGCGGAAGGCACGGTGGCCTACGTGCCGCCCACGGCCAGCCTCGCGGACGTGGTCCGGGCGCTGAACGCGCTCGGCGCGGGCCCCCGGGACCTCATCGCCATCTTCCAGGCGCTCCGCACCGCCGGGGCCCTGCAGGCCGAGATCGAGGTGCAGTGATGACCCTGCCCGGCGCCCCCGACGCGCTGTCTCCGTCCCTCGCCCCCGTCGCCGCGAACCGGCCGGCAGAGGGCACGGGGCAAGCGGAGCAGGCCGCCAAGCAGTTCGAGGGTCTCCTGCTCCAGCAGCTCTGGCAGACGCTCCGCAAGACCGTGTCGAGCCGGGCCTTCGGCGGCGCCGGCGCCGGCGGCGGGACCTACTTTCACTTCGTGGACGAAGCCATGAGCCAGGGCCTCGTCGAGGCCGGTGGCCTCGGGCTCCAGGACCAGCTCACGCGGGCCCTCGGAGGCGGCGGCGCCGAGGAAGTCGGCGGCGAGCTGGGAAGCCTGGCGACGGAGCTCCGGGGCCTCGCCGCCTATCGAGCCGCCGCGGGGCCGCGCCATGCGCCATTGGAGCTCGGCCCGACCACGGGCGTGCGCGTGGCCGGGGCCACGGGGCGGCTCCAGCAGGCGGCCCGGGCGCTGCTCCCGGGGGCGGAGGCGGCCTCACGCTGGGCCCGGCAGGGGCGCCTGACCGGCGCGGAGCTCGCGAGCGACTTCACGACGCCACTCGACGACGGGGCGCACGCGGCCTTCAACGTGCGGGACGCGGCGGGCTACGCCGGCGAGTACAAGTGCAACCTCTTCGCCTTCGAGCTCGCGCGTCGCGCGGGCTTTCAGGTCCCGCTCACGGGCCGGAGGCACGGCTGGGGCTTCCCCGAACCCAACGGAGTGACGGCGGACGCCGCGGACGGCCGGGTGCGCCGGGACTGGGCGCGGGTGGTGACCGGCGAGCCCGCGGAGGCCCTCGATGCGGCCACCCGCGACGGGAGCCGGGCCTTCATGCTGACCGGCGCCGGAAGCGGAACGCGCTCGGGCCACATA
>JBCCAW010000469.1:0-4882 GCA_039814655.1 Myxococcota bacterium
ATGTGCACGCCGCGATGAACGAGGGCGCAGGCCAGGTCGTAGAGCTCGAGCGTATCGGCCTCGTCGACGGTGCCGCCGAGCAGCATCACGTCGCGGCCGGCGACCTCGGCTTCGATGCGGCGGTAGCGCTCGCCATCGGGAAAGGTCTGCCGGACGAGCGCACCGGCCTCGAAGCCGTGGTCGGCGCAGAGCATGTCGCCGAGGTAGCGATAGCGCTCCGTGGAAAAGACGATGCAGGGGGTCATGGGGAGTCTCGGGGTCCGGGGAGGGCCCGCCTCGAGCCGCGTGGGGGCAAGGCGGCGGAGCGCGCTCGGCGTAGGCTGTCCCGGCGGGCGGCGAGGCCGGCCTCGAGGCCGACGAAGTGGCGACTCGCGCCCTCGTTGCGGGCCACGGCGCTCGGCATCGCGGCGTGCGCCGCGAGGCTGCGTGCGCGAATGTCCCGGAGCGACTCGGGAGCCCGGACGCGCCTCCCGCCCTCGAGCACGGGGACGAGGAGCTCCGTGAAGGTCGCGTCGCCGGGCAGCGTGAAGGTCCGCGCGGCGTCTTCCGGGTCGACGAGCGTAGGCCCGGGCAGGTCGGCATCCACGGGGACGTCGCCGCGGTCGACGAGGGCGTCCGCGACCCAGCGCCCCGCGCCATCGACGTAGCGGCGCAGCGAGAGGCGGCCGGGGATGGAGTTCTTTGCCGGGGTCTCGCTGAGCTTCATGCGCGGCTCCCAACGCCCGCCCTCGAAGACGGCCCCTTGTTTGTACACGCCGCCGAGCGCCGGCTGGTCGTAGGCCGTAACGAGGCGCGTGCCGACGCCCCAGGTCGTGATTTTGGCGCCCTGCCGCTTGAGCGCCGCAATGCGGTACTCGTCGAGGTCGTTGCTGGCCACGATGGCCACGTCCTCGAAGCCCGCGTCGTCCAGCAGACGCCGGGCCTGCTTCGAGAGCGCGGCGAGGTCGCCGGAGTCGAGGCGAATGCCGCGAAGCGCCTGGCCCCGGGCCCGCATCTCCCGGGCCACCTCGATGGCCGTACGCACGCCGGTGAGCGTGTCGTAGGTATCGACGAGGAAGATGGCGCCCTCGGGAAAGGCGTCGGCATAGGCGCGGAAGGCCGTCGCTTCGTCGGCGAAGCTGGTCACCCAGCTATGGGCGTGCGTGCCGGCGACGGGGATGCCGAGGGCCTGGCCCGCGAGCACGTGGCTCGTCGCGTTCGTTCCGCCGATGTAGGCCGCCCGGCTGGCACCCATGGCGCCGTCGGGCCCCTGGGCCCGGCGAAGGCCGAACTCGAGCACGGGCTCGCGGATCCCCTCGGCGTTCGTTGCGGCGCGGCCCACGCGCGCGGCCTTCGTGGCGACGAGGGTCTGGAAGTTGAGAAAGGTGAGCAGCGCGGTCTCCACGAGCTGCGCCTGCCACAGCGGACCCTCCACGCGGAGCAGGGGCTCATGGGGAAAGACCACCGTGCCCTCCGGCACCGCGGCGATGTCGAGGCGCAGCATCGCGGAGCGCAACATGTCGAGGAAGGGCCCGGGGAAGAGCGGGGCCCCGCCCGGCTGCGTGAGCCCGGCCAGGTAGCGGAGGTCCTCCTCGCCGAAGCGGAGGTTCTCGAGCCAGTCGAGCGCGTCGCCGAGCCCCGCGGCGATGGCATAGGCGCCGCCGAAAGGCGCGCGCCGATAAAAGAGATGGAACGCCGCCGGCTGCTCGTGGATGCCGGCGCGCCAATAGCCGCAGCACATGGTCAGTTGATAGAGGTCCGTGAGAAGCGTCTGCGGCATGGGCGTGTCGAGCGGCCATGAGAGGCGCGCCGGATGCTTAGTGTTATGTGCACACTAAGCATCGCCGTCAAGGGTCCACGGGGCGCGAAGCCCACTCAGAGAGCGCCTGGGCCGTTCAGCGCGTCGAGGAGCACCTGCGGCCGGTCCGTCATGATCGCGTCGACGCCCAGCGCCGCGAGTGCGCGCATCTCCTCGGGCTCGTTGAGGGTCCAGACGTGCACGGCGAGGCCCTTGGCCCGTGCGGCGGCGACGAAACGCGCGTCGACCACGCGGAGCGGTCCATGGCGCGGCGGCACCTGGAGCGCGTCGAAGCGCGGCCGCGGCAGCACCCGGTGCAGCCCGGTCCGGACACTCGCCCAGAAGCGGACGATTCCCTTGCGTCCAGCGCTGGTCGGAATCCGGTCCTTCGCGAGGGCACGAAAGCGCGCCGTGAGCGCGTCGTTCGCCGAGGCCACGAGGACGCGATCCTCCGCGCCGACGCGGCGGAGATGCGCGTAGAGACGCTCCGGGAGGCGCGCGTCCGTGCCCTTCATCTCGAGGGTGACGAAATGGTCCGGCCGGAAGAAGAGCACCTCCTCCAGAAGGGGAATGGTGGCGCCCCGTCCCGCGAAGGGAAAGCGCGTGCCGTCCTCCGTGAAGCGACAGCCCGCGTCGAGGCGCTTGAGCTCACCGAGCGTCCGCGCCGCCACGGGGCCGCTCCCGTCCGTCGTTCGGTCGAGCGTGAGGTCGTGGTGCACGACCACGTGCCCGTCCTTCGAGAGCTGCACGTCCGTCTCGAACCAGCGGTAGCCGAGGGCGTAGCTCCCTTCGAAGGCGATCAGCGTGTTCTCCGGAAAACGGAGCGAGCCGCCCCGGTGAGCCCAGGGCACGGGCCGGGGCACGCCCGGGGCGAAGAAGGGACGCGCCTGCATGCCGCGGAGCCTAGTACCCCCACCGTGGCGTCCGTGCAGCGATTCGTGATGGCTCAGGTCCGTGCGATGCTCGCCGCCGCATGCGCGACGACGCCACGCCCGAGGAGCGGCCGTACCGGCTGCCGGTTCGCATCTACTTCGAGCATACCGACGCGCTCGGTATCACCTACCACTCGAACTACCTGAACTTTTTCGAGCGCGCGCGGAGCGAGATCATCGGCCTGGGCGAGCTCGTGCGGCTAAGGGAGCAGCAGCTCGGCTTCGTGGTCTACGACGTGTCCATGCGCTTCAAGCTCCCGTCGAAGCTGGGCGATGACCTCGAGATCCGGAGCCTGGTGCGCCCCATGAGCGCCGTCCGTCTCCGGTGCTGGCAGGACGCCTACCGCGTGAGCGAGGCCGGGCGGGCCATCGAACCCGCCCTCCTCGTCGCGTCGGTCATCGACCTGGCGTTCATCGACGTACGCGGTACCCCGGCGCGGCTCCCGGACGCGCTCTCGCAGCGCTTCGCGTCGGCGGCTCCATGAGCTGCCGCAGCGCGCCATGCCCGGGCCATGGCTGAGCGCAAGCGCGCGGCGCTCGCCCCCCTGCTCGCCCTGGTGCTGGTCGGGGCGGCGACGGCCGCGGGCGCCTACGGGGCCTGGCGCCTGCTTCGCGCCTTCGCGGCTCCGCCCGCCGCGCCCGTGGTCGACCTCGGCGTGGCCACGCGAGCGTCGGCGCGCCGCAACGGGCGGCCCGCGGATCGCGCTGCGCCGCGGGTTTCCGACGCAGCGCAGGGCGTGGGCGACGCGACGCGACGCGAGCTGGAGGCGGCCCGGGGGGCCATGCGCTCGCGCTACCGTCCGGGGCCGCACGTCGAGGTGGTGGGGCTGCTGCCCGCCGGGCTGGAGACCCTGCCTTCGCGTCGCTCGGAGCCGCGCATGGCGCCGGCCTCTTCGCGCTCCTTGGACAACCCTTGGGTGGTCGCCGGCGCCGTCCTCGTGGAGACGGCGCCGGAGCCCGGGGGCAGCGGTCGTGTCGTGCTCGGGCCGGACGAGGGGCCGGCCCCGCGGGTGGTGATCCCCCACGCGCCCACGCGCGTCTCGCTGCGGAGCGAGGGCCCGGAGGTGGCGGGCGTGGCCGCGCGCTTCGAGGGATGGCCCGGCACCTTTCTCGTTCCGCATGCGGTGGAGAGCGAGCTCGGCCGGCTCCAGGTGGTGGGCGAGGGCGACGGGCAGCTCGAACTCGGGCTGCCCGCCACGGACGGTCGCTTCTCCTTCGAGAAGGAGACGGAGGTCGTGCTGCTTCTCGCGGCCGTGGACGCCAGCGGCCGGCGGTCCCCGTGGGTGCGCCGGGTGCTGCGCGTGCTGCCCGTGGGCGCCGGCGACGTCGAGGTCACCTTGGCCATGGAGCGCAGTTCGGACCTCGACCTCTACGCCGTCGGCCCCGCGGGTGCCGTCGTCTACTATGCAAACGACGCCGCCGGGGGCGGCCGGCTGGACCTGGATGCGAACGCCGCCTGCCGGGACAACCTCGGCGTGGACACGGAGCACGTCGTCTGGGACCCGGGTGCGGCGCCGCCGGGTACCTACGCCGTGCGGGTGGCGCACTACGAGCGCTGCAACGTGGAGGGCCCCATCCCCTACCGGGTGACCGTCCGCGCCTGCGGCGAGGTCGCCGTTCTCGCTGGCCGCTTCGAGGCCGACGGGGACCGGCGTCCCTGTACGAGCGTGCCGCCGGTCCAGGCGTCGGCGTGGTGCCAGGAGGTGCTGCGCTTCGACGTGCCGCCCTGCGCAGCTGATCCGGGGCGCGCGAAGCCTCCCTGAGCCGGCTCAGCTCCCGCTCTTTCGCACCTGGTCCGTCAAGCGCCGGAGCTGGTCCTCGAGCTTCTCGATGCGCTTCTCGGCGTCTCGCACCGACCCGTCGCCGCGGGCGAGGGCCTTCGTCTGCCGGTCGAGGCGCACCTGCTCCTGGCGAGGCAGGGTCTTCCGGTAGGCCGCCAGCGCCGGGAGGCTCTCCCGGGCCTTGCCGGCCACGAGCGCGGCGGCGGCCGCGGCGCGCACGCGGGGCACGTCGTCCCGGAGCGCGTCCACGAGGGCTTCGCGCACGCGCTCCTGCGTGCGCCCCTCGAGCTGGCGGTAGAGCGCGCCGAGCGCGCCGGCGGCGTGGGGACGGACGGACCAGCTCGGCGCCGCGGCGGGTCGCAACGCGGCCAGGAGCGGAGCCGGGGACTCGC
>JBCCAW010000252.1:0-8237 GCA_039814655.1 Myxococcota bacterium
CCTCGCCTCGATGGCATCATGCGATCAGGCTGCCGACCGAATCCGAAGCTCGCCTGAAGCGCCCGCGAACGCGGCAATGCCCTCCTCGCCGCAAAGACGGGACCCGGCGACCGCGAAGCCGGCGGGCATCCGCTGCCGGCACGAATCGCCGGTCGTCGGCGAAAATCGCAATCGCCGCGAAGATCCCTCCCAATTCGTGGTCGTGGCCGCCTTGGCGTGGCCGTTGCTTAGAGACCAAGGCGCGCAGCGGCGCGGAAAGGGAGAGCATGCAGAGGATTAACTTAGTGAGCAGCGTCGCCATCCTGTGGGGCCTGGCGGCATGCGGAGACACGGCCGCGTCGCCGGAGGACGCCGGCATGACGGACGCCATGACCCTCGACTCGGGCATCGACGATTCCGGTCTCGCCGACTCGGGCAGTCTCGATATGGACATCGACGACGACGCCGGCGGCGGCGATGCCGGCACCGGCGAAGGCTGCGAGGCCATCACGGCGGAGTTCCAGACGCTCGGCTCGGCCAACCCGGACCTGCCGGACCCCGAGGTCAGCGCCGGCTGCGAAGGCGCGGAGGTCGTCGTCACCGCCAACGGGATCCCCGACTTCCCCTACATCGAGACCTCCCCGGGGCTGCCCCAGGTGCAGGACATCGAGTACCGGTTCCCGGCCACGCCGACCATGGCCGACGCGCCGACGGACGTGGCGCTGCTCGGACCCATTGCCGTCGCCGTCAACGGGGTCCCGATCTTCGGCCAGGCGGAGGGAACGGGCGGCGACGTCCTCTCCCTCGGCGGCGGCTTCACCGAGTGCGGCGGACACAACGGGCCCACCGGCTACCACTTCCACACCTTCGACGTCACCGGCAGCGACGACTGCCGCTTCACCGAGGCGGAGGCGCGCGCCGGGCACGTGCTCTTTGGCTACGCCTTCGACGGCTACCCCATCTACTCCGGGAACTTCCAGTTCACCTCGTCCTACGAGCTCACGGACCCGTCCCTCTTCGCCTCGGATACCTGGACCGCTCACACCTACGTCGAGGGTCTCGGTGACTTGGACGAGTGCAACGGCCGAATGGATGAGGACGGCAACTACGCCTACTACACGACGGATACGTTCCCCTACACGCTCCGCTGCTACCGCGGCGTGCCCACAGCGAATGGCGGCGGCGGCGGCGGCCCCGGCGGCGGCGGCCCCGGCGGCGGCGGGATGATGCCCTGATGGGACGGCGGCCTCCCCTCGGACTCGAAGCGCCAGGCAGGGCTTGGGCGCGCCGCAGGGCCTGGGCGTGCCGCAGGGCCTGGGCGTGCCGCATGGCCTGGCTCGCGCTCGCCCTGAGCGCGTGCGGGGATGCAGAGCCGGCGGCGCCGGCGGGCACGCGGCTGGAGTACCGCTTCGACTTCGACTGGGAGGCCGCGGCGCTCGTCGGCGACACGCGCGTCGTCGAGACCAACCTCGGCTTCCGCGTGGGCATCGAGCGCCTCTACGTCGCCGTGGGGGCCCTCGAGCTCGTGCCCTGCACGGAGGAGGCGACGCTCGAAGCGGCCTGGCGTTTCCTCGGCCCCTCCGTCGCCTACGCGGACCATGGATGGACGTCCGATGCGACGCGCCTCGAACCCCGCCTCGTGGAGAACGTCTTCGGCGACGTCTCCCTGCTCGGTCCCGTGGAGGCGTCCGGAGCCGCTTATTGCGAGTTCTTCTGGACGCTGACCCCCGTGGAAGGCGCCGCCTCGGACGGCGTCGAGCTCGAACGCATCTCGCTGCTCTTCGAAGGCTGGGTCGAAGGTCCCGGCACTGCGGAGCGCCGCGCGCTGGACGCGGAGCTACGCGTCGGCCGCGGAGCCCTCGTGCCGCTCACGGACAACTGGGCCCCGGGCCGCGACCGCGTTCGCGTCACCCGCTACCCGGCCCGGGCGCTCGACGACATCGCCTTCGACACGGAGCCCACCGAGGACGCGCTCTTCGAGTTCGCGCTGCAGCTGCTCCGCGGCGCCGAGGTCCGTTTCGAGGCAGGTTGAGCTCCCGCGCGCTTCGGCGTGATTGGAGCGCCGCTCGCGGGAGGCGCGGGACGGCTCAGCGCGCGCTGGGCGCCGGGTCTCGGCCGCGTCGCTCGGCGCCGAAGTCTCGGAGCAGCGCGGGCATGAGCAAGAGCTCGGCCAGGAGCGCGGTCCCGATGGCCACGCCGCTCAGCTCGGCGAAGAGGCGCACGGGCTCGAAGGCGCTCACGAGCAGCGCGCCGAAGCCGAGCAGAAGCGTCAGCGCCCCCAGCACCACGGCCCGGCCACTCCGGCGCATGGTCTCCGCGATGGCCGCCTCGAGCTGCGCGTCCGTGCGCGACGGCCCGAAGCGCGCCAGCTCCTCCCGGTAGCGCACCACCACGTGAATGGTCCCGTCGACCACGAGGCCCAGGCTCACGGCGAAGACCATGGCCGTGGAGGCCGTGATGGGAATGCCGCGCACCGCCATCCAGGCGCCGATGGCCGCCAGGGGAATCACGTTCGGCGGAATGGACACGAGGCCGAGGCGCACGCTCCGGAAGAGCGCCGCCAGCATCACGAAGATGACCAGCGTGGCCATGCCGAGGCTCGTCACCATGTCCCGGCTGAGCCGGTCGAGGCCGAGCGATGCCCGGTAGACCTCGCCGCCGACGCGAAGCGTGAGCCCCTCCTGCGCCAGCGCGGGTGCCTGGGCCCAGAGCGCCTCCACCAGCGCGAGCGTGGACACGGCGCCGCCATCGCTCAGGCCCACCTGGAGCCGGCTCGCCCCCGGCGCGGCGAAGCGGGCCAGCCGCGGGTCCTGCGCCCGGGCGAGCGCCTGCAGCGCCCGGGTCGTGCCGTCGTCGTAGGGCGGCTCCAGTCCGAAGAGCCCCGCCGTGGTGCGCGTCCAGAGCGGCGCGGCCGTCACGCGACGGACGAGCGGGCTCGCCTCGAGCTCGGCGACGAGCTCCATCACCCGCCGCTCCCCGCGCGCGCCATGCACGCGCTCCCCCTCGACCAGCACCTCGAGGCGCCGGACGCCGCCGAGGCCCTCCTCGAGCAGAGCCGTCGAGCGCACGATGGGGTGGTCGCCCGCGAAGGCGTCGAGGAGCCGCGAGTCCATGGTCACGCGGCTGGCGAGGCCCAGCGACCCGGCAAAGACGACGAGCGAGACCACGGCGACGAGGCGACGATGGCGCACGGCCCCGCGCACCAGCGCGTCGAGACCCGCGGAGCCCGCCGCGCCCTCCGCGACGGCGCGCACCCGGCGCGCGGGCAGGCTGGGCAGGGCGAGGGGCAAGACCAGGATGGTGACGAGGTAGGCCACCATCACGCCGAGCGCCGCCACCACGGCGAAGCTCCGGAGCTCCGGCGTCCGCGCCAGCACGAGCGAGCCGAAGCCGATGGCCGTCGTCACGCTCGTGGCGAAGCAGGCGACGGCCATGGCGCGAAAGGCACGCTTGGCGGCGGCAAGCGGGCCGTGGCCGGCGGCGCGCTCTTCGTCGAAGCGCGCGAGCAGGTGCACCGCGTCGCTCATGGCCAGCGTGATGAGCAAGGGCGGCACCACCGCGTGCAGCACCCCGAAGCGCTGCCCGGCCCAGCCGAGCCCCCCGAGCACCAGGCCCAGCGTGATGCCCGCGGCGCTCAGGGGAATGGCCACGGCGCCGAGGCGCCGAAAACCGATGGCGAGCACCACGAGGTTGCCGAGCATGGCCAGCAGGATCAGCAGCAAGGGGTCGTCCTCGAGCGCCGCCTGAAAGGCATCGCGCACGGCGGGCAGGCCCCCGAGGGTCACCGCCGGGTCCTCCTGCGCGAGCGCGCCCAGCGCATGCACCGCGGCCCGCTCGCCCGTCGCGTCGAGGTCCGGCGCGAGATGAGCGACGAGCAGCGTGCGCCGCCCATCGGGGCTCAAGAGCACGTTGTGGAGCAGCGTCGCCGACGCGCGCACCACTTCCCGTGCCCGCGCGAGCTCGCCGTCCGTCGGCAGCTCGCCGGCCACGAGGGGACGCACGGCCAGCTCGCCGCCTAGGCGCTCGCCCACGCTGAGCAGCCCGGCGGGGAAGTCCGCCGGCCGAGCTTCGGTCAGCGCCAGCATGGCCTCGAGCGCCGCCGGGTCGCCTTCGTCTTCGTCCGCCTCCAGGTCGCCAAAGCCGACCGAGCCCTGGAGGACCTGCGGCAGCGGCGTCCGCGTGAGCGCGTCCACGCTCGCCACCCCGGGCACCGCCAGCGCCGCCGCCGCCAGCGCATGACCGCGGCGGAGCGCCTCCGGGGCAAGCACGTCCGGGGCCTCGAGGACCAGCACCACCACCTCGTCCGCCGAAACACGCGTTCCGAAGAGCGCTTCGAGGCGCGCTTCCACATCGGTCTCCCCGGCGGGCACGAGCTCGCGCGGGTCGAAGGCGGGCTCGAGGCGCAGCAGCCCGAGGGAGGCAACGCCCGTGAGCAGACCGATGAACGCCAGCACGTGATGCCGCCGGCGGAAGATCAGCTCCTGCACGCGCCGAAGCACCGTCGGCCGCTCCAGCCCGGACGCGCGGGGGCCAGCGGCGCTCACGGCCACGCCTCGCGGCGCGTCTCGGCGTGCACAGACATCAGGAAATGACCCTAGGCTGGCCGCGTCGATGGCACGGCCCGCCCGGGCCGTCGAGACGGCGGCCCGGGGCCCCCATTACGGGACGGCCAGACAGCCGTTGCCTCCGTGGTACACCAAGAGGGTTCGATGACCGCCACGATCATTCGAAATGGCCTCTACTTCGACGGCCGAGGGGGCCCGCCGGCCCACCGGGACCTCCGCCTCGAGGCCGGGCGCGTGGTGGCCGTGTCCGAGGCGGCGCTGCCGGCCACGGGCGCCGAGACCGTCGTCGACGCGACAGGCCGCTGGGTCACGCCGGGCTTCATCGACATTCACACGCACTACGACGCGGAGATCGAGGTCAACCCGGCCCTCGACGAGTCGCTGCGGCACGGCGTCACCACCGTGTTCATGGGGAGCTGCTCGCTCAGCGCCGCCGTGGGGGACCCCACGGACCTCGCGGACATGTTCACGCGCGTCGAGGCGATCCCCTACGAGCACCTGCTGCCGCTCTTTCGCTCGAAGAAGACCTGGCACACGCATGGCGAGTACGCCGCGCACCTCGACAGCCTGCCGCTCGGCCCGAACGTGGCGTCCTACGTGGGCTACTCGGCGGTCCGCGCCGCCACGCTGGGCATCGAGCGGGCCCTCGACCCGCGGGCCCGGCTCACGCGCGACGAGCTGAACCGCCTCGAGGAGAGCCTCGAAGAGGGCCTCGACGCGGGCTTTCTCGGCCTCTCGATGAACGGCCTGAGCTGGGACAAGATGGGCGGCGATCGCTTCCGCAGCCGGCGCCTTCCCTCGGCGCACGCCCGCTGGGGCGAGGTCCGGCGCATGGCCAAGGTGCTGCGGCGCCGCGGGCTCCATCTCCAGGCGCTCCCGAACGTGCCGACGAAGTACGAGATGCTGCTCTACGCGGGCCTGAGCATGAGCTTCGGCGTGCGCAAGGCGCTCCGCACGAGCGTGCTCTCGATGATGGACCTCCGCGCCAATCGGTTCATCTGGCACCTGCTCCGGGCCATGGGCTTCGCCTTCAACCGCGGCTTCGGCGCCCGCTTTCGCTTCCAGCTCCTCCCCGTGGCCTTCGAGCTCTGGTCCGACGGCTTCGACAACGCGCTCTTCGAGGAGTTCGGCGCCGGCGCCGAGGGGCTGCACCTGCAGACGGAGATCGCCCGGCGGCGCCTCTTCCGCGACGCGGCCTACCGGCAGCGCTTCCGGCGCCAATGGCGGAACCCCTTGCTGCCGCGCATCTTCCACCGGAGCTTCGCCCACGCGACGATTCGGGAGTGCCCGGACCGCTCCCTCGAAGGGCGCACCTTCGCGGCGGTGGCGGCGAGCCGCGGCGAGCACGCCGAGGACACCTTCCTCGAGCTCATGGCCGAGTACGGGCGGGGGATTCGCTGGGTGACGGTCACGGGCAACGACCGGGCCGGCCCGCTCGCGCGCATGATCCGCGGCCCGGAGAGCCTCATCGGCTTCTCCGACGCCGGCGCCCATCTCCGGAACATGGGCTTCTACAACTTCCCGCTCCGCATGCTGAAGTTCGTCCGCGACGCGGAGGCCCGGGGCAAGAGCGTGATGCCCCTCGGCCAGGCCGTCTGGCGCCTCACGGGCGAGCTCGGCGAGTGGTTCGGCGTCGACGCGGGCACGCTCTACGAGGGCGCGCGGGCCGACGTGGTCGTGCTCGACCCCAAGGCGCTCGACCACACCCTCGACGTCATTCACGAGGCGCCCATCGCCGGCCTCGGCGGGTTCCGGCGCCTCGTGCGCCGCAACCCGAAGGCCGTCGACGCGGTCTTCGTGGCCGGCGAGCGCGTCGTCACGGCCGGCGAAGTGCACGAGGACGTCGGCCGGACGCGCGGGCCCGGCCGGTTCCTCAAGGCCGGGGAGCGCTCGGCGGTGCGCGCGTCGACGGTGCGCGCGGCGCCCTCGCGCGGCGGCAGCATGCGGCCCCCGGCATCGCGCCGGCCTCTGCCGGCGCCCCTCCCGGCGTGAGGATGGCTCCCGCGGCGAGCGTGAGCAGGGGCCTTGGCGGACACGCCCCCGCGAGCCTAAAGAGGGGGCGGCGATGCAGGTGACGACCGTGACCCTCTTCCGCTTCCAGGGCTTCTGGGCGCGGTTCTGGGCCTTCCGACAGATGGTTCTCGCCTACGGACCGCTCCGGGCCACGCGCGGCCTGCGCTTCGTGAAGGTGCTCGGCACGGGCCGGGGCCTCGGCTTCAGCCCGGCGCCGAACTGGGGCGTGTACTCCATTCTCGCCACCTGGGAGTCGCGCGAAGACGCCGAGCGGGCGCTCTCGGGCCCGGGGAAGATCGGCGAGTACCGGGACCGCTCGAAGGAGCACTACACGCTCTACCTGGAGGCCACGCGCTGCCACGGGAGCTGGGACGGCATCGAGCCCTTCGCGCCCGCGCTCGGCGCTCCGGCGCCCGCGCCGCTCGTCGTGCTCACCCGGGCCACCATTCGGCCGAGCCGGCTCTGGGCCTTCTGGCGCTCCGTGCCCTCCGTGAGCGGCATGGTCGCCGGCCGCGCCCCGCTCCGGCTGAGCCTGGGCCTCGGCGAGCGGCCCATCGTGGGCCTGATGACCTTTTCGCTTTGGGACGATGGCGACTCCATGCGCGAGTACGCCTACCGGGCCGGACACCACCGGGAGACCATGCGCCTCGCCAAGCGCGACGGCTGGTTCGCCGAGGATCTGTTCGTGCGCTTCCGCGTGCTCGGTGCCCGGGGCAGCTGGGGCGGCCAAGACCCCTACGCGCTCGCGCAGGCCGCGGTTCCGGAGGCGCCGGCGCCGCGACCGGCCGCGCCGGCGGCGCTCGAGGCGCGGTGAGCGAGGCGGCGCTCGAGGGCGTCGCCCGGACGGCGCTCTGGACCCTGCACTGCCGCGCGTCCTACGCGGCCCGCGGCGTGCTGGAGGACCCGGAGGCCGAGCGCATCGCCGCGGGCCTCGACGCCCAGCTCCTCGCCCGGCTGGGCCCGCCGAACCGCTGCTTCGCGGACCGCGCGGCGCACTTCGACGCGGCGCTCCGCCGCTACCTCGCGGCGCACCCGCAGGCGCCGGTGGTCAGCCTCGGCGAAGGCCTCGAGACCCAGCGCTTCCGCGTCCAGGGCTACGGCCGCTGGACGAGCGTCGACCTGCCCGAGGTGCTGGCCGTGCGCGAACGCTTCATCGCCGCGGACGTGGACCACACGCACATCGCCGGGAGCGCGACGGACCACGCGCGCTGGTGGCCGGCGCTCGGCGAGGGTCCGGCCTTCGTGGTGGCTCAAGGTCTCTTCATGTACCTCGACGAGCGGGACGTCTCGGCGCTGGTGGAGGCGCTCGCCGATCGCGGCGAGGTGGGGTTGGTCTTCGACGTGGTGCCGCCCTGGCTCTCGGCCCTGAGCCGCTTTCGCCCCCCCATGTCCCGCGGTCTTCGCGTGCCACGCATGCCCTGGGGCACGGACGGCGCCGGCCTCCGGGAGCGGCTCCGGCGCTGGGCGGGGCCCGGCGCGGAGGTCACCGTGAGCCGGCTGGACATGCCCGGCGGCCCGCTCCCGATTCAGCTCCCGACCGCCGGCGCGACGGTCACCTGGCCCGTCACCGCTTGAGGGCCGCCGCTCCTTCGCAGTAGGACCTGAGCCATGGGACGATTTTTCGAGGCGCGGAAGAGCACGATCCTGGCGCGCTCGACGCGCGTGGCGAAGGCCTTCACG
>JBCCAW010000506.1:0-4437 GCA_039814655.1 Myxococcota bacterium
CCCCTTCTGCCTGCTCGGGCCCGAGGCGGCATATCTCGGCTGGGCGCTCTACGGCGCGCTCTTCGCCTCGACGGCGCTCGGCCTCGGCGTGGCGCTCGTCGAATCGCAGCGCGGCGCAAGCGACGAGCCGGCGGCCGTCAGCGCGCTCCAGGGGGAGCTCGGGCGCCGCGGCGCCTACGCCTGGACGGCCGTCGCGCTCCTCGCCGCGGCCCCCGTCGTCCGCTGGCTCGCGATCAGCGGCGGAGCGAGCCTCTTTCCATGAGCCGGAGAGGACCCGTGCTCGCGCTGGCGGCGCTGCTCGCACTCTTCGCCCTGGCCTGCGGCGGCGAGTCCCGTCCCCGCTGCGCGCAATGCGGCATGCTCGCGGACGTGGCGCCGCGCTGGCAGGCGCGGGCCGGTGCGGAGGCCTTCGACGCGCCCAAATGCCTCTTCCGCTGGGCCGCCGCCGAGGGCGCGAGCCTGGAGGGGGCGACGGTCACGGACTACTACGGCGGGACGCCCGTCGAGGCGCTCGAGGCCTTCTTCGTCAGCGGCTCGGACGTGCTCTCCCCGATGGGCGACGACCTCGTGCCGCTCCGCTCGGAAGCGGAGATGGATCGGTTCGTTCGTGATCACGGCGGAGAAGGTCACCGTCCGGGGAGCATCGACGCTTCAATTTTGTCTCGATTGCGCTAGTTTCCGCCCTGGCGGCGCGGGGCGTACGCCAAGGGAGCGTCTGGCGCTCCCGACGGCTTTCGGGCTGCGCGTGCTGCACGGCATGCCGCGGCGAACGGGCACGAGGACAGGGCGATGAAGCATCAGCTTGCGGGCGCGTACCACTACGAGAAGACGACGAAGGACCGGGTGTGGCTGACCCAGCCGACGGGTGGCGGTCAGGTGCTGGAGCTCACCTGGGGTGAGGCCATGGACCAGGCGCGGCGCGTGGCGACGTACCTCGAGAGCCTCGGCCTCCCGGAGAAGAGCCAGATCGCGCTCTTCTCGAAGAACACGGCCTGGTGGATCATTAGCGACCTGGCGATCTGGATGGCTGGTCACGTGTCCGTGCCCATCTACCCGACGCTCAGTCCGGACACGATTCGCCACATCATCGAGCACTCGGAGTCGAAGCTCGTCTTCATCGGCAAGCTCGACGGCTACGAGGGCATGGCGCCGGGCATTCCCGACGGCCTGCCGCGGGTGACGATGCCGCTCTGTCCTGCCGGCATCGAGGGCGCGACGCCCTGGGACGAGATCATCGCCGCGAACGAGCCCATGCAGGGGGACACGGATCGCGACCCCGAGGAGCTCGCGACCATCGTCTACACCTCCGGCTCCACGGGGAAGCCCAAGGGGGTGATGCACTCCTTCGCGACGCTCTCCGTCGGCGGCCAGGGCGTGGCGGACCTCATCGGCGCCACCTCGGACGACCGCATGCTGAGCTACCTGCCGCTCGCGCACGTTTACGAGCGGAACCTCGTGGAGACCACGACGCTGCTGGTCGGCCACAAGGTCTTCTTCGCCGAGAGCCTGGACACCTTCCTTCAGGACCTGCAGCGCGCGCGACCGACGCTCTTTGCTTCGGTGCCGCGGCTCTGGTCGAAGTTCCAGATGGGCGTCTTCAAGAAGATGCCGCCGAAGAAGCTCAACCTCTACCTGAAGATCCCCATTCTGAACGGCATCGTCCGGAAGAAGGTGCTCACGGGCCTCGGCCTCGACAGCGTGCGCAACGCCGCGAGCGCCTCGGCGCCCATCCCCGCCGCGCTCATCCAGTGGTACAACGACCTCGGCCTCGAGCTCCTCGAGGGCTACGGCATGAGCGAGAACTTTGGCTACTCGCACGCCACGCGCCCGGGCACGGTGAAGGCCGGCTTCGTGGGGCAGCCCTACGACAACGTCGAGCACAAGCTGAGCGACGAGGGCGAGATCCTCGTCAAGAGCCCGGCGACCATGCTCGGCTACTTCAAGAACGAGGATGCCACCGCCGCGGTGATGACCGAGGACGGCTTCCTCAGGACCGGCGACCGCGGCGCGATCGATAGCGCGGGCCGGCTCAAGATCACGGGCCGGGTGAAGGAGCTCTTCAAGACGAGCAAGGGCAAGTACGTCGCGCCCGCGCCCATCGAGAACAAGCTCATGAACCACTCGGCGGTGGAGCAGGCCTACGTCGGCGGCAACGGTCAGTCCCAGCCTTACGGCGTGGTGATGCTCAGCGAGGACGGGCGCGCCAAGCTCTCGAACGGCGGCCGGAGCGAGCTCGAGGAGAGCCTCGCCGAGCACCTCGCGTCCGTGAACGCCGCGCTCGACCACCACGAGCACCTGAAGTTCATCGCCGTCGAGGCCGACGAGTGGACCATCGAGAACGGCAAGCTCACGCCGACCATGAAGCTCAAGCGCCCGACCATCGAGGACCTGTACCAGCCCAAGGAAAAGGACTGGTACGAGTCCGGCGCGAAGATCGTCTTCGGCTGAGACGCGGGGCGCGTCAGTCCGGCTGCCGCACTGGCGGGATCACGACGACGAAGGGACCAGCGCGCCGCGCGTAGGCCCCAAAGACCTGCGATTCGCACATGGACAGCTCTCGGCGGTTCCATTGCGCTTCGATTCGCCCCGGCGCGGTCTCGGGGGGGCGTCAAAGACGCCTCGAGCGCTCAGGACGCGAATTGGCGGAGGGCAATCGAGGGCCTGAGGCTGCGGCGCGGCGTTTGAACGGCCAGAAAGCCGCGCCTGCCCGAGTGCGTCGTCTCTTGGCGCGTTTTGAGCCGTGCATGGCCGTGCGCGGCGCCTTTGGGGCGGACGAGAGCGACCTGTGGGCCTCGTTCGTGGGTGCGGCACCTCCCCAAGGCGCGGCCTGCGCCTTGCACGGGTTTGGTCGGTTTCGTCGGTTCGTCGGTTTCGTCGGTGCGCCGCACGCGCTTGGGCGAATCGGCCGGATTCGGGGCACGCGAAGCGCTCCGCGTGGGCGTGCGCGGCCGGTCGTTCGCTTCCGAGTCAGGTCCACGGCCACGAGCTCGTCGCGGCGGAGAAGCAGTCTGTCACCGTCGAGCGTCATCGCGTTGGGACGCGTGGGCGCCGGGCGCAGGCCTCGAGGCGTCGTCCCGCTCCCTGGAATTCGGTCTGAGTGGGAGCGGGTGGCCACGTGGCCGGTCCTGGTGCGTGGTCGGGGTCGTCGCGACGACCTGGGCACCGTCTTGCCGCGCATAACTGTATGAAAAAGCTGACGAAAAACCGTGCGCGCAGCAATATCTGTGCTAGTGTTCAGTATGGTTGAGGTTGCGGGTTGGACGCGGTCGCAGGAGGCGCTCTTGGCGCGTTTTGCGGTCTTGGTGAAGGGTGCGCGGGCGGCCGAGGCGGAGCTGCTGGCGGCACTTCGAGAAGTCGACGAGGCGAAGCTCTATGCGGTTGCCGGCTACGGGTCGCTTTTTGCGTTCTGCGTCGAGGCGCATGGCATGAGCGAAGCCCGGGCCGTGAAGCGCATTCGTGCGGCGCGGCTGGCGGGGAGGCACCCGCGGCTCTTCGGCATGCTACGGCGGGGCGAGCTGCGGCTCGTAGGCATTCACGTGCTCGGGAAGCTGCTCGACGCGTCCGCCGACCCGGATCACGTGCTCGACCGTGCGCGCGGCAAGACCGTGCGGAAGCTCGAAGTGCTGGCGGCGGAGCTTCGGCCACGGCCGGACGTGCCTTCGTCGGTGCGGCGACTGCCCGCGCCGCGGGCAGCGGTGGCCACGGCGGTGACGACGCCGACGAATCGCGAAGCGCAGCCGCCTGGCGACGGCGGTGCATGCCGAAAGGGCCTTGCTCCGAAACGGGATGCAGAGCCCGGTGGGAGCGGCGCGCTTCGCGCGGCGGGCGGAGAGCCGCTGTCGTCTTCGGATGCGCACGGACTGTGCTCGGTGCCCCTCCGTGAGAAGCGCGATCCCGACCCGCAGCCACTTCGCCCGGGGCGCTTCCGGGTCACGGTCACGCTCGACGAGCAGACCGTCGCCGCGCTCCGGGAGCTGCAGGACCTCTCGGCGCACGAGCAGCCGAACCGAGATCCGGCGCCGCTCATTGCGAAGGCGATTCGGCTCGCGCTCGCGGAGAAGCGAAGGGCGGTGCGGAAGGAGCGGAAGCGGAAGGCGGGGCAGCGGAAGGCGACCGAAAGGGCGGTGACCGAAAGGGCGGTGACCGAAGGGACGTCGAAGGCGTCGCACGCAGGCGAAGCTGACCACGCGGAAGCACTGGACCCGCCGGTGCGTAACTCCACGCCGTCGCGTCGGGCCGCGGAGTCGCGTCGGGTTGCGGAGTCGCGCCGAGCCGCCGAGTCGCGCCGGGCCGCGGAGTCGCGCCGGGCGCCTGCGGCCGTGGCGCGTGAGGTGTGGGCGCGCGACGAGGCGCGCTGCACCTATGTCGCGCCCGACGGGCGGCGCTGCGCGGAGACCGCGTGCCTCGAGCTCGACCACGTCGTGCCCTGGGCGAAGG
>JBCCAW010000147.1:0-11181 GCA_039814655.1 Myxococcota bacterium
ACCTCCTTCGCGGTGGGCCGCCAAAATCGAGTGTGAGCGAAACGACGTAGAACTGAGAGAGCCCAATCATTCCGGCCGTTCGCAGCAGCAGGTGCACCCATGAGGGGCTCAGGTACGGGGTGTGACTCCCTTGGTTCCACACCCGCGAACGACCACACCGTGCTGGCAAGAGTATGGATTTGGACTCTTCGACCGCAGCCGAGCTCCCACGCGTCGGCAATCGTGTAGGGGAAGAAGCGCCTCAACGCTCGCCGTCGCGAAGGCCACGTCGTATTGGCGAGGCTATGGGAAGTCAACTCGGCGAGCCGCGAACGAGCTGCGGCGACGATCGCCTCAACAGAGTGGGGCGCCTCGACTCGACACGAGCCGTCGCGTAGGCCCGCCGTGTGGCGAGGTGCTGGCTGGGAACCGAACTCGCCGAGCCTCGACCGAGTGCGTCAGAAATGGCGTTGAACAAGGGAAGGGCCTCGACCGTAGTGGCGAGGTTCTGGGCTGCGCGCCGGCGCTCACGCCGATCACCTTGCAGGTCGGCGCGAGGCGCTCCCCGCGCATGCGCATGACCAACTCGATGCCGTTCATGCGCGGCATGTGAATGTCGAGCAGCAGTAGCTGCGGCGCCTGCTCCCGGATCCGCTCGAGGGCTTCGACGCCATCGGCGGCGCGGCGAACGACGGCGTCATCGCCGAGGGCCTTCTTCACGTAGAACGCGAGCACGCGCGCGAGGTCGTCGTCGTCCTCCACGACGTGGACCTCGCGCCGGGGCGACGGGGCCGGGGGCAGCGAGCGCGCCACGGGCAGGCTGGGACGCTCGGACCGCTCCTCCGCCCGAAGCTGCTCGGCGACGCCCGCGAGGCGCCACGCGATGGCCTCCGCGCTCGGGGGTCGCTCATGGGGATCGCGCGCGAGCATCTCGGTGACGAGCAGCGCCAGCGTGTCCGGCGCGTCCCGACGGACGTCGCGAAGGTCCGGTACGGCCTCGCTGCCAAGCACGCGGTAGAGCGCATGCAGCTCGGTCTCCGCGTAGGGCCGCTCGCCGGCGATCACCTCGTAGGCGAGCACGCCGAGCGCGTAGAGGTCCACGAGCTGCCCCTGCCCCGGCGCGACGGCGTTGGCGAGGGCCTCCGGGGCCATGTAGGGCGGGGAGCCCGCGATGAGGCGCTGCTCGGCGACGCTGAACTCGGGGAGCACCAGGCCGAAGTCCATGAGCACGACGCGCCGGTCCGGCGTGAGCATCACGTTGCCGGGCTTGACGTCCCGGTGCGCGACGCCGGCGCGGTGCACCACGGCCAAGCCTTCGGCGAGCTCCGTCAGGAGCGCCAGCGCTTCGCTCAGCGGGAAGGGCGCGCCAGCGGAGCGGCGGTTCCGGAGATGCTCGGAGAGCGGCACCCCGTAGATGCGCTCCATGATGATGTACTCGATGCCCCGGTGCTCACCGATGCCATGCACGGTGACGAGCGCAGGGTGGCGAAAGGCGGCGAGGGCCCGCGCCTCGTTGCGGAGCGGCGGGAAGCGAGGGTCCGGCCAGGACGCCTTCAGCGCCACGCGCCGTTCGAGCACGTGATCGTGGGCCTCATAGACCTGCGCCATGCCGCCTTCGCCGAGCAGCCCGCGTACCTCGAAGGTGCCGCTCACCAGCTCGCCGAGGCGGAAGACGGGCTCGTGCTCCGGCTCGGTGCCGGAGAAGCCGTCCCTTACCCGGTCCGCCGCTGGCACCCGATCCGCCGCTGGCGCGTCGGCGCTGGCCCGCGGCGCGTCCGGTGGTGGGGCCTCCTCGGCTACGGCGGCGGCGCGCTGCGTGGGCGCCGTACCCTCCGGACGCGTCGGGCGCCGCCCGGGACGGACCGTCGCGCGGAGCGAGGCTACGCCGCTGTCTTCGCCCTTGCCTCCGGAGTCCTCGGCCACGGCCGTCGATCGTATCAGCGACCGGCCGAGACGCCGCAGCAAGCGGCGTGCGCGCAGGCACGATGCCCCGTCAGTGCTCTGGCGCCGGGCCGGCGCCGGAGGCCCGGAGCGCCGCGAGCCCCTCGGGCGTGTCCACGTCCAGGAGCACGGCGTCGTCCATGGGCACACGAAGCGCGACGTCCGCGTGCTCATCGAGGAGTCGCCGGGCCCCCCGGTCCCCCTCGAGGGACGCGAGCGCCGGGAAGAAACGCTGGTCGAAGAGCACGGGATGACCGCGTTCCTCGAGCTTGCCTTCACCGTGCACCGGGACGACGAGCAGCGCTCCCTCCCGCGGCGCGTAGGCCGCGCGGAGCGCCTCGAGGTGCCGCGCCCTCAACCGCGGCATGTCACCGAGGCAGACGAAGGCCGCGTCCACCCGCCGCTCGAGGGCCCGGATCCCCGCGGCGAGGCTCGTGCCCATGCCTTCGGCGAAGCGTTCGTTGTGCACCAGCTCGACCTCGAAGTCCTCGAGGGCCGCCCGAAGAGCTTCGGCCTCGTGGCCGGTCACGACTACCACCGGGGCGACGCCCGCCGCCTGCACGGTTCGCACGGCGCCCCGCACCATGGCCTCGCCATCCACGGGAGCCAGCAGCTTGTTGGCGGCTCCCATGCGCGACGAGCGCCCCGCCGCGAGCACGACGGCCCCGACGCGCGCGGGCTCGCCCTCGAGGTTCGCCGGGAGCTGGGCTCCGCCACGCCGCGGCGCCGGCCGCGCCATGACCTCCTTGAGCAGCCCCCCGGCGCCCATGGCCATCACGTCGCCGGCGCCCATGCGCTCACCGGTCGCGAGGCGGGCGAGTACTTCGTCGAAGCCGCTCGGCTTGAGGGACCGGGCGCACCCGGGAACGCCGACGACGTCGGCCCCCGCGGCGCGCGCAAGGAGCAAGAGGTTGCCGGGATCGACGGGCATACCCAGGTGCACCACCTCGCCCTCCAGGCGGCGGACGGCCCGGGGAAACACGTCCTCCCGGTCGACGATGGCGCTCGCCCCCAGTAGCAGCACCGGGTCGCAGCCATCGGCGAGGAGCTCCGCGGCCGCGGCGGCCACGGACGCCTCGTCGTGCTCGGTGCGGAGCTCGCGCTTCACGCGGCCACCGAGGCGCGCCAGGCGCTCCCGCTGGCTTTGCGACGCCCGGTCCAGGAGCGACTCGGGGAAGCCCGGGAGACGCGTGAGCACGAGCCCCGCCGCTTTGGGGAGGAAGGGGCGCAGCGCCACCGCCGGCGTCGCCGCGGCGAGGGCACGCTCCAGCACCGCCAAGGGGACGGCGAAGGGAATCACCTTCACCGTCGCGACCAGATCCCCGGCCCGGACGCGGCTCCGCGGCGGCAGCGTCGCGACCGTGAGCGCCTCGTGCACAGCGTTGACACGGTCGACGGCCGCCGCGTCGACCTGAAGTAGCCCCGCGCCGGTGGCGAAGACGTTCACGCGTCCCGTGGTCGCCGGGCCAAGGCGCAGGCCCGGCCCCAGCGAGGCCGCGGCCAGGCGCTCCGCGGCCGCGTCCTCGCCCACGTCTCCGGGCTCCAGCACGGCCACGATGACCTCGTGGAAGCCCGCGGCCCCGAAGGCCTCCGCATCCCGGGCGTCGAGCACCCTCCCCTTCTTGAGCACGAGGGCCTTCGCGCCCGGGCGCGGGAGGCGGTGCGTGTGCGCGAGCACCGCGCCGGCGAGGTCGGACACGGGAACGGGACCGAATCTCACGAGAGGCGCCTCATGGGGCCGGCTCGGGGAGCGCGCGCGGCGTGAAGCCCTGGCGGAGCGACTGCACGACCTCCGCCAAGATGGCCAAGGCGATCTCCGCGGGGCTCCGGGCGCCGATGGCGAGGCCGATGGGGCCGGCGATGCGCGAGAGCGCCGCGTCGCCGAGCCCCGCCGCCCGGAGCCGAGCGAGGCGGGCGGCGTGCGTCTTTCGCGATCCGAGGGCCCCCACGTAGAAGGCCGGGCTCCGGAGCGCCACCTCGAGGGCCGGGTCGTCGAGCTTCGGGTCGTGCGTGAGCGCCACGACCGCCGTCCGGTGGTCCGGTGCCAGGGCCTCGAGGCCGTCGTCCGGCCACTCGTCGACGAGGGTGACGCCCGTGGGAAAGCGCGCGGCCTGCGCCCAGGCGGCGCGCGGGTCCACGACGACCACCTCGAAGCCACGCACCCCGGCGAGGCGCACGAGGGGCTGGGCGATGTGAACGGCCCCCACGCAGAGGAGCCGAAGCGGCGGCTGCTGGGGCTGCAGGAAGCAGCGGCCGGCCTCGCTCTCGTGCACCGTCGCCTGGTCCCGGCGAAGGGACGCGAGCGCCGCCTCCCGGAGCGGGCCCTCGAGGGCCTCGACCTCCTCCAGGCCGAGCACACGCTGGCTCCCGGCGGGGAGCTCGGTGACCAGCAGCACCGAGCGCTTCGCGTCGCGCGCCGCGCGCAGCGCGTCGAGGACCGCACGCTCCATCAGCCGTCCTGCCTCATCCGGCCTGCCCCCTCACTCGACGCGCTCCACGAAGACCTCGACGCGCCCGCCGCACGCGAGGCCCACCTCCCAGGCCCGCTCGTTGCTCACGCCGAAGGCGAGCATCTTGGGCGCACCCGCTTCGATGACCTCTCGAGCTTCCTGAACCACGGCGCCCTCGATGCATCCGCCGCTGACCGAGCCCAGAAAGGTCCCGTCGTCGCGAATCACGAGCCGGCTCCCCGCGGGCCGGGGCGAGGAGCCCCAGGTCCGCACCACCGTCGCCAAGGCCACACCGGCGCCCTCGTCGCGCCAGCGCGCCGCCGCACCGAGCACGTCCTCTTCGACGGTGCCGAAGGCCGGCAACACGGCCTCCTCCGCGGTCATGTCCTTAGCCCCCGAGCTGCTTCGGCTTCGACTTGATGCCGAAGAGGCGCTTGATGCCGCTGGAGAGCGCGAACCACACGATACCGAGCGCGCTCACGGGCTTGTTCTCTTCCGGCTTTTCCTTCTGGAGGAAAGCGATCTCCTCCTTCAGCGCGGCGATTCGCTTCACCGCCGCATCCGCCGTGGCGGCGTTGGCTTCGGCGAGCTTCTGCGAGGCCTCGGCCTTCTTCGCGGCCTTCTCGGCGCGCTTGGCCGCCTCTTCCGCCCGGGCGATGAGCGCCTCGATGCTGGCGATGGCCGCGTCCCCGCCGGCGGCGGCCGCCACGGCCGCGGTGCCCGGCCCGCCTCCGCTCGCGCTCGGCGGATCCTCGTCGTCCTCGTCCGCGGCCTCGAGCGCCTTCTGGGCCTCCTCGGCGGCTTTCGCGGCGGCCGCCGCGGCCTCCTCGGCTTCCTTGCCCGCAGCCTCCGTCGTCGCGCCGGCGAGCTTGTACTCCATGGTCTCGGCGAACTCGTTCGTGAACTTCGTGGAGACGTCGGCGATGAGGCCTCGGCCGAACTGCGCCGCCTTGCCCGTGATGGTCAGGTCCGTGGTGATCTCGGCCTTGGTGCCGCCGTTCGGGAGCGCCGTGAGCTGGCTGGTCACGTCGGCCTTGACCGTCCCCTTGCCCTTGGTCTCCGTGCCCGAACCCTTCAGCACGACGCGGTAGCTCGCGTCGTCCTGCTCGACGATCTTCACCTTGCCCTTGTAGGAGAGCGTGACCGGGCCGAGCTTGATCTTCGCCTTGGCGACCCAGGTGCCGTCCTCTTTGACCTCGACGAGCGACGCGCCCGGAATGCAGGGCACGACTTCCTCGGGGGTCAGCAGGAACTTCCACGCCGCTTCCGGGGAGGCCGCGACCTCGAAGGTGTTCTTGATCTCCATCTCGCCCTTGCCCTTTGCGCTCGTTTCGAGCCGGCCTCTCGGACCGACCGAGCCGCGCTGCTTCCGCGACGCGGTTCAGCCGACCTCGCTCACCCAATCCGTGTCTGGAGCCGCCGGTGGGCCTTCGCCAGTCGCGGCGACCGCGGCCTTGTCCTGGACGAGCTCGGCGAGCACGGCCACGGCGATCTCCTCGTGCGGCAGCGGCCCCAGGTCGAGGCCGACCGGCGCCCGCACGCGGGCGAGCGCGTCGCCAAAGTCCGGCCCGAGCTGCCGCGCGAGCGTGGCCCAGCGGCGCTGGCTGGCCACGAGCCCGATGAAACGCGCCGGCGTCGCGAGGGCCGCGCGGAGCGCCTTGCCGTCCCAGCGCCCCATGGTCGCGACCACCACCCAGGTGCGCGCGTCGACGACGACGCCGGAGAGGTCGGCCTGGGGCACCACGCGATGCGCCTCGGGCCGGGCCGGGCCCTCGGCCGTCGCCGAGCTGACCACCACCTCGAAGCCCACGGTCCGCGCCAGCGCGCCCAAGGTCCGCGCGACCGGCGCGTCCCCGAAGATCACGAGCTGCGGCCGCGGGAGCTTCGGTTCGATGAAGATCTCGTAGCTCCCCTCGCTCGCGCAGCTCGCCGGTCGGCCGATGCGTGGCACCCGCGAGCCATCCGCGCCCGCGAGCTCGTCCGCGCCGACGAGGAGCACCCGCGGGCGCCCCTCGTCCATGGCGGCGCGGCATTCGCGCAGGACCGTACCGATGGCGCAGGCGCCGCCGACCCAGCCGTGGAGCTTCCCCGCGTCCGTCACCAGCGCCTTGTCGCCGGCCTTGCCCGAACTGGTGCCCTTCGTCCAAACCACCGTCGCGAGCGCGTAGGGCTCCCGGCGGCGGTCGAGGTCGCGGCGGAGGTCGGCGATGTCGGGGAGGAGCTCCATGGTGCGATCGCTTCGGCGCCGGCTACTCGGCCGCGGCCTTCGCGGCCTGAATGGCCTCCCAGACCCGGCCCGAGGTGACCGGCATCTCGAGGTTCTTCACGCCGAAGGGCTGGAGCGCGTCGAGCACGGCGTTCACGTAGGCCGCCGGGGAGCCGACGGTGGCCGACTCGCCGACGCCCTTGGCGCCGATGGGGTGATGCGGCGAGGGCGTCACGGTCTCGCCGAGCTCGAACTTCGGGGTCTCCACCGCCGTCGGGATCAGGTAGTCGATGAAGTTGCCGCCGATGCAGTTCCCATCGTCGTCGTAGTGAATGTACTGCATGGAGGCCATGGCGTAGCCCTCGGTGAGGCCGCCGTGGATCTGCCCGTCGACGACCATGGGGTTGATGCGCACGCCGCAATCGTCGACGGCGACCATGCGCTGGACCTCCCACTCGCCCGTGTCCGCGTCGACCTCGACCACCACGGCGTAGGCGCCGAAGGGGTAGGTCATGTTGGGCGGGTCGTAGTAGTGCACGCCCTCGAGGCCGGGCTCCTCGCCGTCCGGCGGGTTCGTGTAGGCCGCGAAGGCACAGTCCTGGATGGACGCGGACTTGTCCGTGCCCTTGACCACGAACTTGTCCGACTGCCATTCGAGGTCGCTCTCGCTGGCCTCGAGGAGATGCGCGGCGATCTTCTTGGCCTTGTCCCGGAGCTTCCGGGCGATGATCGCCGTGGCCGCGCCACCCGTGGGCGTCGAACGGCTCGCGTAGGTGCCGAGGCCATACGGCGTGTTGTCCGTGTCGCCATGACCGACGGCGATGTGTTCGGGCGGAATGCCGAGCTCGTTGGCGACGATCTGCGCGAAGGTCGTCTCGTGGCCCTGGCCCTGCGTCTGCACGCCGAGCTTGAGAATGGCCTTGCCCGTCGGATGCACGCGGAGCTCCGCCGAGTCGAACATCTTCAGCCCGGCGATGTCGTACTCCTTGGAGTTGCCGGCCCCGACGACCTCCGTGAAGGTCGCGATGCCCACGCCCACGAGGCGCCCCTCGGCGCGGGCGGCGTCACGCTCGGCCATGATCTCGTCGTAGCCGAGCATCTCCAGCGCCTTGTCGAGCGAGGCGTGGTAGTCACCGGAGTCGTAGATGAAGCCCGTGCAGCTCGTGTAGGGGAACTGGTCCTTCTTGATGAAGTTCTTCCGGCGAATCTCGACGGGACTCATGCCGAGCTCGTAGGCCGCGTTCTGCACGAGGCGCTCGATGATGTAGCTCGCCTCGGTGACGCGGAACGAGCATCGGTAGGCCACGCCGCCCGGCGCCTTGTTCGTGTAGGCGCCCTTCGCCGTGATGTGCGCGGCCTGCATGTCGTAGGAGCCCGTGCAGATGTGCACGAGGCCGGCGCGGAACTTGGTCGGCTGCGCGTCCGCGAAGAAGGCCCCGTGGTCCGAGGTGATGTGGCAGCGCATCGCCGTGATGGTGCCGTCGCTCGTGAGCGCGAGCTCCCCGTCCATGTGGTAATCGCGGGCGAAGCCCGTGCTCATGAGGTTCTCGGAGCGGGACTCGACCCACTTCACCGGCGCGTCGAGAAGCAAAGACGCCGCCGTGGCGACGACGTAGCCCGGGTAGATGGGCACCTTGTTGCCGAAGCCGCCGCCCACGTCCGGGCTGATGACGCGGATGTTCTGCTCCGGGAGCCCCGCCACCATCGCGAAGAGCGTCCGGTGCGCGTGGGGCGCCTGGCTCGTGAGGTAGATGGTGCACTTGCCCGTGGCGCCGTTCACGTCCGCCACGCAGCCGCAGGTCTCGAGGGGCGAGGGATGCGAACGCGGGTAGTGCGTGTGCAGCTTCACGACGTGGTCGGCGGCAGCGAAGAGCTGGTCCGTCTTCGCCTTGTCGCCGGCCTCCCACTCGTAGGCGACGTTATCCGTCTGCCCTTCCTTGTCGGTGCGGATGATCGTCTCGGTGTTTTCGAGGGCCTTGTAGGGGTCCACGAAGATGTCGAGGGGCTCGTACTCCACCTCGACGAGCTCGGCGGCGTCGGCGGCGATGTAGGGCGTCTCGGCGATGACCGCGGCGACCTCCTGGCCCTGGAAGCGGACCTTGTCCGTGGCGAGCACGGCCTGCGTGTCGCCGCTCAGCGTGGGCATCCACGCGAGCTTGTGCGCTTCGAGGTCCTTGCCCGTGACCACGGCGACGACGCCGTCGAGGGCCATGGCCTCGGAGATGTCGATGCTCTCGATGGTCGCGTGCGCCAGCGGCGACCGGACGATCGCCATGTGCAGCATGCGGGGGAGCTTCACGTCGTCGAGGTAGTTGCCTCGTCCCACGATGAAGCGGTCGTCTTCGACGCGGCGGACGCTGTGGCCCACACCGCGAACGGCCTTCTGCTCGCTCGGTTCCATGAAACTCTCCGCCTCACTCGGCCGCGTCGGCCGACTCCGCTTGCATCCGCTTGCCCGCGGCCTGAATGGACTTGACGATGTTCATGTACCCGGTGCAGCGGCAGATGTTGCCGCTGATGGCGAAGCGGACCTCGTCATCGGTGGGGTTCGGGTTCTCTTCGAGGAGCACCTTGCCGACGAGCATCATGCCCGGCGTGCAGTAGCCGCACTGGAGGCCGTGCTGCTCCTTGAACTCTTCCTGGATGACGTGAAGTTTCCCGCCCTGCTTGAGGCCCTCGACGGTCTCCACGGACCGGCCGTTGGCCATGACCGCGAGGTAGGTGCAGCTCTTCAGCGGCGTGCCGTCCACGAGGACCGTGCAGGCGCCGCAGTGCGAGGAGTCGCAGCCGATATGCGTGCCCGTCAATCCGAGCTCTTCGCGGATAAAGTGAACGAGGAGCATGCGAGGTTCGATGCTCTTCGTGTGGGCGCGGCCGTTGACGGTGATCGTGACTTCCATGGTGTTCTCGTTCGTCTCTGGTGCGGGAGTCAGGCCTGAGCGCGTTCCACGGCCTTGGCGAGACCGCGCTTCATGAAAGTCCGAAGTACGTTCTTCTTGTACGCCGGCGTGCCGCGGCTGTCCTCGCGTACATCGGCGATGGCCACGGCGGCTTCCGCGGCCTCGGCGAAGAGCTCGGCGCTCGGCGCCTGGCCCACGAGCACCTTCTCCGCCTCCTCCGCGTGGAGGTTCTTGGCGCCCATGGCCGTGAGCCCGATGCCCGCGCTCTTGATGGTGCCGCCCTCGAGGGTGACCGCGATGGCCGTGCCGCAGGTAGCGAAGTCGCCGACCTTGCGCTCCATCTTGAGGTAGCTCGAGCCGAAGCCTCCGTTGGCCGCGGGGCAGCGAATCTCCGTGAGGATCTCATCGTCGGCGAGCTTCGTCGTGAAGATGCCCTCCATGAACTCCGCCGCACCGAACTCCCGCGAGGCGCCCTTCTTCTGGCACACCACCGTGGCCTTGAGCGCGATCATCACGGAGCCCCAGTCCGCCTGCGGGTCCGCGTGGCAAAGGGAGCCGCCAAGGCTCCCCATGTTGCGCACGAGCGGGTCCGCGATGAGCGTGCCGGCCTCGGCCACCACGTGGTATTTGGACTGCATCAGCGCGTGACCGCCAAGCTGGTTGTGCCGGCAAAGCGCCCCGAAGCGGAGCACGCCATCCGCTTCCGCGACCGTGTCCATGCCCGGCAAGCGGTTGATGTCGATGAGCGTCTCCGGCGACGCAAAGCGCAGCTTGAGCATCGGGATGAGGCTCTGGCCCCCCGCGATGATCTTGCCTTCCTCCCCGTGCTCCGCGAGCGCGTCGAGCGCTTCGTCGAGCGACGTGGGGGCCACGTAGTCGAATCTGGGCGGATACATGCACGGCCTCCTCGCTGCGCAGCGCGCAGCCGTCTACATCCGCGTTAGACGTCAGCGCCGTCTGCGGAAAATTCGAGTAAGAGTGGCGCCACGAGCCATCGCCCCGCGTGGTACGGACCCGAGTGGTCCGCGGTTACGACGCCGTAGCGAAGGTAGGATGATCGCGGCGCACCGAAGCCCCGCGATGCGACCCGCAGACTAGAGGTCCGAGCTTCGATGGGTCAACGGTTCGTTCGCATTTCGCCGAGGAATTTCCGAACAGAAGCGTGACGCGCTGCGTTAGGCGCCGTCGAGCGACGGGGGCGTGGGCGAGGCCGGACGCCCGGCGAGCGCCTCGAGCGCCGCCTCGCAGACCAACGTGGCGCAGCGCACGCGGCTCGGGAAACGCCGTACCGGCAGGAGCGGCGCGAGGGCCGCGGCGAGCTCTCCCTGCGCGGGCCCTTCGGGCGCCGCTGGGGTCTCCCGGTCCGCTTCGAGCGCCGCGCGGAAGGCGCCGATGAGCTCGCGCGCCTCCGAGAGCCCGAGGTCCGCCACGAGCTCCCGGAGCAGGTGCGCCGACGCGAGGCTCAACGCGCAGCCCCGGGCCCGGAAACCAAGCTCGAGCACTCGTGCATCGGCCATGACCAGGCCCACCTCGACCCGGTCGCCACAAAGCGGGTTGCTGATCTTCGCGCGGTACGCGGCGTTCTCGGGCACGCGGAGTCCCCGCGCCTCCCGCGCGCGGCGCACGATGGTCGCGTCGTAGAGCGCGTCGAGGCCGTCGTCGGTCATGGCATCTCCCTCAGGACGCGAAGCGCGCGCGCGCGCGC
>JBCCAW010000520.1:0-4259 GCA_039814655.1 Myxococcota bacterium
ACGCTGGCTGGTCTCGCCGTTGACTCGAGCCGAAGGTCGTTGGCCGTCGAATTCTTCTTCGCGGGATCGCCTCCGGTCGTCGGTGTCGAATGCCTGATGCCTGCGACACCCTTGAGTTAGGTGAGAACGGAAGGGATCGTCAAGACTTCGTCGAGTCTTTGGGTGAGTAATATCTAGGAAGTGTCGAAAAATTCGAGTGAGACCGAAAAACCACCCTCGTATCGTTCGGAAGATGCCCCCAAACGCGGTCATCTGTTCTGCATGGTGCAAGAGCGTCGAGGTTTTGCACTGCCTTGAAGCCATGGCCTTCGGAACTGTGCCTCCCGCGCCTCGGGAGGCACGGGAGGCCCTCCGCACACGCGCGCCGGCATGGACGACCGCGGGTCCCGGCCCCACCCAAGGAGCCATGGGCGCGCTGCTTCTGAGCCATGGCCTCGTCACCTGGGGCCTGGTCGCGGTGATCTGGTTCGTGCAGGTCGTTCACTACCCGCTCTTCGCGGCCGTGGGCCTGGAGAGCTTTGCGCGCTACGAAGCGCTCCACACCTCGCGCATCAGCCTCATCGTCGTGCCGCTGATGATCGCCGAGCTCGCCGGCGCGGCCGCGCTGGCGCTGAGCCCGGAAGCGCTCCCCTTCTCCTCCCGCGCGGAGCGGGGCCTGGGCCTCGCGCTCGTCTTGGCCGTCTGGGCCAGCACGTTCTTTCTGAGCGTTCCCGAGCACGCGCGCCTCGCGGGCGGCTTCGACGCCGAGGCGCATGGGCGTCTCGTGCGGACGAACTGGGTGCGCACGGCGCTGTGGAGCGCCCGCGGCCTGCTCGTGACCGGCTGGCTTTGGCGGAGCCTCGAGGACGCCAGCGCATGAGCGGAGCTCCCGCGAAGGCCCTGCTCCTCGTCGACCATGGGTCACGCCGGGCGGCGTCCAACGCCATGCTCGCCTGCGTCGGACGCATGGTGCAGCTCCAGGTCGGCGCGGAGGTTCCCGTGCGCGTCGCCCACATGGAGCTGGCCGCGCCGACGATTGCGGAAGGCTTCGACGCATGCGTGGCGACGGGCGCCCGGGAGGTCGTCGTCGTGCCCTACCTGCTCTCCAAAGGGCGCCACGCCACCGAAGACGTGCCGCGGCTGGTCGCGGAAGCGGCCGCGCAGCATCCGTCCGTGCGCTACCGCGTGACGGCGCCGCTCGGCGTGCACCCCGGTCTCGGCGAGATCGTGCTGGCCCGCGCCGGGCTCCCCGTGACCGCCAAACTCACGGACGAGGGAGCACCGAGCGACGCCGGCTGCGCCGGCGACCCGAGCGCCTGCCCGCAAGCCTGGTGCCGCTGCCGCTAACGCCCTTCAGCCGCCCACGCAGCGGTAGATGGCGTCCCGCGGGCCGCCGGTGCGGAGGCCCTGGATGCGGCACTCGACGTCGGTCTCGCAGCCCACGGGCGTGCACCGGCCGCTCTGGCAGACCTCGAAGACGAAGTCCCCGGTGACCGTGTCGGCGCAGTCCGCGTCGTTGCTGCAGGGCACGAAGCATTCGCCCTCGATGCACTGGGACTGGAAGTCGCCGGTGGCCGCCTGACACTCGCGATCCGTCGCGCAGGGGAACTGCACGCAGGTGCCGCCGTCGCAGCGCTCGAAGAGGCCACAATCGCCATCGTTGGAGCAGACGCCGCCGCCGCCGCCACCGACGCAGGTGTTGCCCGTGCAGGTGCCGCCGAAGGGACAGTCCTCGTCGAGGTTGCATTCGACGCAGAGGTTGGTGTCGCGGTTGCAAACGCCGAAGGCGCAGGTGCCGCCCACGCAGAAAGGCTGGCAAATGTTCTCGACGCAGATGCCTTCGCAGCAGTTCGTCTGGAACTGGTCGCAGGCGAACATGTCGCCCATTTCGCAGGCCTCGAAGTCGGACTGGCACGAGCCGACGAACACGCAGCAGTCGTTCTGCTCGAGGCAGTCGACGGACTCGCAGACGCCCCCGGCGACGGTCACGGGAAAGTCGCCGCGGTTGCAAACGCCCATCACACAGAGCAGCCCGCTTGCGCAGTCCCCGCGCGAATCGCAGCTCTCGCCCTCGCGGCTTTTGGCGGGGCTGCTGCTGCACGCGCTCACGAAGGTAAGCGCCGCCAGGGCGAAGACGAGGCGCGCGAGACTTGGGGCCGACCGAGAACGCATGCGCAGAAGGTCCTATGCCCATCCGGGGACGTCAACGAAGCGGGCGCCGCTGGCGGAGAAGTCCCACGCGCGCGAGGCTCGACGGGTGCGGTGTGCCCTTCCCTTCGCTCTCTGCGCCTACGTCGCTTGTGCCGGGGCGCCGACGCTCATGGAGTACCACCGGAGCGTGCTCGACCCGCTCGCCATGCGGGAGCTCGACTGCGAGACCCTCGAAGTGACGGACGCCACGCCCGAGGGCTTTCGCTACGGCGACGATGCCGACGCGCGGCGCTACCGCGTGCGGGGCTGCGAGACCGACGCGGCCTATCTCTGCAGCCGGCCCTCCCGCACCCAGTTCAGCTCCGCCACCCCCGAATGCCGGCGCCTGCCGCGTACGGCCGTCGAGGGGAGGAGCCGGCTGGCGCCGGCGGGCGTGAGCGTGGGAGGGGCGCGGCTGAGGGAGTAAGGGGCGTCTCCGTCTCCGTTTCCGTCTCCGTCTCCGTTCCCGTTCCCGTTTCCGTTTCCGTTTCCGTTTCCGTTTCCGTTTCCGTTTCCGTTTCCGTTTCCGTTTCCGTCTCCGTCTCCGTCTCCGTTCCCGTTCCCGTCCCCGTCCCCGTCGCGCAGGAACCCTTTGCGGTCAGCCGCGGGCGATGAGGACGGCGGCGCGGGCGGCGCGCTGGGCCAGGCCATGGGCCTGGCCCAGCTTGTCGAAGGCGCCCTGGGCGGCCAGCTCGGCGGTGCCGTGGGCGAGAGACCACACGAGGCCCGCCCGGGACGTCGCCTCCACCGCGTCAATGTCCGGGGCGGTTTGACGCACGGCGCGGACGAGGCGCGCGAAGGCTGCCCGCGCGGCCATGGCGACGGGACCACCGTCCGCGGCGATTCCCGGGTGGAACATCAGGCGGTAGTGCGCCGAATGCTCGACGGCGAAGTCGACATAGCGCGCCACCATCACCGCGAGTGCGGGGTCCTGGTGGCCTTCGCGAAGCTCATCCAGCGCCGCGCCAAGGGCCGCGAAGCCCTCGGCCGCGAGGGCCGCCAGAAGCCCACGCTTGTCGCCGAAGTGGTGGTAGGGCGCCGCCGGCGAGACGCCCGCGGCGCGGGCCAGGGCGCGGAGGGAAAACTCCGCGTCGCCGGCCGCCAGGAGCACCAGCGCCTCGCGGAGCAACGCCGCGCGCAAGTCGCCGTGGTGCTGCCCCACGCCGCGTCCGCCAGCGGTCTTTTTCACGCTCATGGTTGACAGTGTTCAACTTAGTCCCAGAGTCTGCGGAGTCCAAGATGAACGCTGCTCAACAAAACCCTTCGACGCCTGCCCAGCGCGCCCTTCGGCCGTCACGGCGCGGCTTTCTTCGTGCCGGTGGCTTGGCGTTGCTGGCTGGGTGCGGGCGGGCTTCGCCGCGCCCCACGGCGACGCCCGCCCGGCCAGCGACGGTCGCTGCGTTGGTGGCGGCACACGCCCCGCCGTCACGCACGGAGCAGGCACGCGCGATGGCGCTCTACACGCTGGTCCGCGACCGCATTCTCTTCGGGTTTGCGCCACCCTTCGACGCCGCCTCCCCCGAGGAGACGCTCCGTCATGGCCTGGGCCACTGCAACCCGCAGGCGGCGTTGCTGGTCGCCCTCTTCCGCGAGGCTGGCCTACGCGCGGAGCAGCACTTCGTGACCATCTCCGGGAGCATCCTCCGGGGCGTCTTCCCGGCGCCGGCGCGCATCAACCACTCCTACGTCCGCGTTTGGATCGGGGGCCAGCCCGTGACCCTCGACGGCTACATCTGCGACCCGACGTTCTTTCGTGGCGCACGGAACCAGCTGCTCGCGAGCGGCCAGCCGCTCGGCCTCGGAGTGCACGCACGCGGTAAGGTCGCATGGGATGGCGTGAGCGCCTGCATGAGCCAGCTCGCCGATCCGGCCATGGTGCTCGCCGACCACGGTCCCATGGAGCCCGCCGCGTTCTACGGCAGCGATGCCCATACGCAGCGCCTCGGGCCCCTCGAACGCTTTTTCTACCGGCGCCGCATCGCCCCGTCGGCGAACGCCATCATCGAGGCCCTCCGGCGCGAGGGGCGCGCGTAGCTCAGTCGCTCTCGGGGCCGAGCCAGGCGTCGCGGGGCCCCGGCGGGGGGGGGGCC